>CAZMJK010000022.1:0-210 GCA_964566555.1 uncultured Bifidobacterium sp.
CGATATCCGGATCGCCAACTCGCTCATGGACTACCTCTTCCGCCGCATGGCGATCGAGTACTTGTCACCCGAGGAGCGTGCGGAACTGAACATCCTCACGACCTCCGAGCGCATGCAGCCGACCCTCCCCGGTGTCGACGATGCCGTCGAGACCCGTCAGGGTTCGGAGATGCCCGCTGATCCGCCGTCGATCGAGTCGGTCACGACGCT
>CAZMJK010000022.1:220-15194 GCA_964566555.1 uncultured Bifidobacterium sp.
ATGGTTCGTGAGGTGAAGTCGGTGAATCGCGACGCGCCGATGGGCATGCAGTGCGGTGTCACGATGCAGCGCGCTGGTTCCTGCCACGCGTGTCCGTCATGCGGAACCACCAGCGGTTGCAGCTGACCTGGGCAACGCCAGTCGCAGTGTGAACGGGGGCCCGGACAGTTGTCCGGGCCCCCGTCGCGTCGGGGGTCGCTCCAGAGAGAGCGTTGTCATTCATTGACAGAAAGGACTTTCGGCCCCAATCGACATCAGGGGAACTTTCGAACGGGTCCAGGCGACCAGTTGAGGTCGGCCGATCTCGGGCTGACTACGAATCGGGAAGGATCCCCCCAATGATTGAATCATCAGCCGTTCGGCGAGTCGGCACCGCCATGGTCATTGCACTGATCGTTCTGGCCGGTGCAGTTGCTTGTTCCTCGGACGACAAGGCATCCAGTTCCATCACGGTGAACGATCCGTGGGCCATGAACGCGACGATGTCGCAGGGGAATGGGGCCGCCTTCATGATTGTCGAGAACTCAGCATCGACCGAGGACGAACTCATCGCCGTCTCGGTTCCGTCGTCAGTGGCGGCGGAGGCCCAGATGCACGACGTGAAGATGGAAGGCGAGATGATGAGGATGGAGCAAGTTCAGTCCATCAGCATTCCCGCCAACGGCATTCGCGAATTCAAACACGGCAGCTATCACATCATGCTGATGGAGTTGAAGAATCCATTGGAGATCGGCTCGAAGGTGGACATCACTCTCACGTTCAAGAACGCTGGCAAGCAGACCGTGAGCTTCCCTGTGGAGAAGTCTTGATCTGACAAACCGGTACTCTCCGGCGATGGAACTCGACGAGTCGCCGGAGAGGACGGCCAGTCGGGTCGTGCGGAGCGGAGTCCCTTCTGCGCCGTTGACGACCAACCGACTGGTCGCGTACGCAACGGCAGCACTGTTGGGTGCTGCCGTCGTGTTCGTTCTCGGGGTGGGCACTCGGTGGGGGCAGTCCTTCGGTGACAGCGCCTATGCCGGTCGGATGCGGTCCTCGCCGGAACTGCGCGACGGCGCCCGCGAGGCGCTCGATTCCGTGCGGGCGATCTCGACGGTGCTCTTCGGTAGTGCCATCCTGGCGGTGGCCCTTGTTCGCAAGCGAGTGCGCCTCGCCGCTGTGGTCCTCGGAGTGATGGTGGTGTCGATCCTCGGAGCGGAGTTGCTCAAACGGGGCCTGCCTCGGCCCGACTACGGCATCGATCCACCGGGCATGACCGCGAACTGGGCGCCGAGTGGGCACTCGACCGTTGCCATCACACTCGTGCTGTGTGCGCTCATGGTGGTACCGGCGTCAGCGCGTCGAGCGGTCTCGATCATCGGCGCGCTGTATGTCGCGGTCATCGCATCGGCGACGCTCGCCGCGGGGTGGCATCGTCCGACCGACGCGGTGATGGCAGCGTTCTGGTCGTTCTCGATCGCCACCTTCGGTCTCGCCATCGATTCCCTCGGGAGACGAACGGAAGGTTCGCCGGAACCGAGAACGGACGATCACGATGGAAGTCGACATCCGGTGACCGTCGTACTCGCCATGCTCCTGCCGATCGCCGTCCTCGTCGGATCGTTCATCGCTGCGTCCGATCCGATCGTGTGGACCGAATCCAGCGGACGCTTCGTGATGTCCTCGATCGTGATCGATCTCGTTGCGGCGGGGTCGGTGCTCGTGTTCGCCGCACTGGTCCGTCAGTCGCGATCGAGTCGTGCCCGTTCGGATCGAACGACGCAACCAGCGAACCTCTGATCAGCCGGTCTCCGCCGAACGCACTGCGGTCAGGAGATCCGCTCGGGCGCGAGCCAGTCGGGATCGTACGGTGCCGACCGGACAGCCGATGACTGCGGCCGCCTCCTCGTACGACAACCCCATCTGCTGGGTGAGGACGAAGACCTCGCGGCGTTCGGGAACCAGCCGCGCCACCAAGTCGTCGAGGGAGCGATCGATCGTGGAGGTCGGTTCCTCGGACATCGCATTCGCGATTCGGTTGAGCAGCCGTCGTTGACGCTGGCGCTTGCGAATCGAATCGGCGCACACACGTCGGGCGATGGAGAGGATCCATGCCTGCACGGGGGCATCGCCTCGGAACCCGTGCATGGCTCGCAGTACGCGAACGAACGTCTCCTGAGTGAGATCGGCAGGATCCTCGGGCGCGCCGAGCGCAGCGCAGAGACGCCATACCGCTGGCTGGGTCTCTCTCACCAAGGCGGCAAGTGACGCATCGTTCCCCTCACGTGCTTCCTCCAGCAGAGCGAAGAGCGGATCAGGGGCGGTCACAGCGCCATCTTTGCCCAAATTCGCGCGACCGGGAACTCTCGGCGAGGTTCGTGCGACCATGGTCACGATGGGATGTGACCAATGGCAGGAGTCCATCGGGGCGATGCTCGATGGCGAGGACCCCGGTATCGACCCGGCCCTCGTCGACGCGCACGTGGGTCGGTGTCGGTCCTGTCAGCAATTCCGTGACGACGCCCACGGCCTTCGTCGAGCGCAGGTCCACGAGGCGACGCCGCAACCGGACCTTGCTCCCACGGTGGTGAAGTCCGCCAAGTTGCTCGATGGGACTCGCACATGGAGCATCGCTCGCGGCGTGCTGGCCATCTGTGCCATCGATGTCATCGTGCTCTCGCTCACCGATCTGTTCAGCACCGGCGCTGATCACGAAACTCGTCATCTCGGTGCCTTCACCATTGCCTATGCAGTTGTCATGATGGTGGTCGTCATCCGACCGGCACGTGCCCGGGCGATGCTTCCGGTGGCGCTCATGCTCGGCCTCGCCATCTTCCTCACGGCAGCGTTCGATCTCGCTGCCGGCCATGTGCCGTTCGTCGAGGAGGTGTTGCATCTCCCCGAACTGATCAGCGTGGCGATGATCTGGTTGCTGGCGATGCCCAGTCGTGTGAAGAAGATCGATCGCGGGCGTGACATCACGCTCTCTCCACTGCGCTCGGTCGATCGACTCGAAGATTCGGCCTGAGAGCGACTCACGCAGTGGCGACTCCGAGCCAGTTCGATGGCGAGGTGTCGAAACCGGGGAACACCGCGGCGAGGTTCGTGGCCCGCATGCGCCGTCCGAGCACCTCGGCATAGACCTTGCGGAAGTCGTTGACGACCTTCACATCGCCGTTGTCGGTGTCAATGAGTCCTGGCCAATCACCGTGAACGCCAGGGTTCACGCCGGCGCCGAGGACCATCATCACCATTCCGCGACCGTGATCGGTGCCTCCCGAACCGTTGATGGCGATGCGGCGACCGAATTCGGTCGTGATCACCACAGTGGTGCGAGCAGCGGCGCCGCCGATGTAGTCGAAGAACGCCCCGATTGCTGAATCAAGTCCCGCGACCAACTTGTACTGATTCCCCATCGGGTCGGTGGCCGAACCCATTTCGTCGTGCTCGTCCCAGCCGCCGAGGTCGGCAGTGGCGATCTCCAGGGGGTACCCGGCGGCGATCAACTTCGCGATCGGCCACAGCGCACCTCCGAACCCGGTCGGCCAACCGGTTGGGGGTGCCGATGTCGAGGCGATGGGGGCGATCTCGGCGACGATGTCGGTGCCGGCGGCGGCCTGGGTCCGGAGGAGTTCGGTCGCGGCGGTGGGGTACATCGCCCGCAGCGCGGAGTGGATCTGCGTTGAGGATGCTCCGGTACCCGCTCCATAGAGCGAAAGGGACTGGAGTGATGGCGTGGCGATCGCGGCAGACCCTCGCAACGAAGGTTGGAGCCCGTTGCCGATTGACACACCGCGAAGCGGATCCTCGGATGTGCCTGAGGTCGCCGCAAGATAGCGACCGAGCCAGCCCGTTGAGAGAGAAGGGTCGGTGGCCGATCCACGATCCATCATCGCTTGCGCCGAGAAATGGGAGCGGTTGTTGTTCGGAGAACCCGCAGCGGGGACGAACGCGGCCTGGCCTGCGTCGAGCAGTGCCTTGAGTCGAACCGCACCGGGATGAAGGCCGAATTGATTGTTGACAGCGAGTGCGGCGGCGTCGGGAATTGCCACCCCCGGCCGGAGTGTCTGGTAGGTGCTGTCGTTCAGAGGGCTGAGGAATGACAGTCCGTCGGCGGCACCGCGCAGAAAGATGTTGACGAGGATGTTGTTCGTCGAGGCCGGTGTCGACGTGGTTGCCGCAGCGGCGCGGCCGAAGAACGTCGATGGACGGAAATAGGCGGTGGCGGCGAGTGCGGTGGCGCCGACGCCGGAGACGGCGAGGAACCTTCGTCGGTCCATCCCGCTCAGAAGCGGAACGGCAACGACCCCGTTGAGTTCGCTACTCGAATCGACGGGAGCCCCGACGCGGGAATCATCGTGCATCTCGATCACCGGACCTGGTTCTGGGGGGTTTGGAGCACGTAGGCGAAGACGGCGCGCGCGTTTGAGGTCGAACGCCACGGCGTTGAGGCGGTCTGGCCTGAAGTTGAGAGAATCGCGGCGCGAACGGTGGGTTCGAGGGCTTCTCCGAGGATGGCGATCGCCGCGCGATCGAGTGCTTCTCCAACCGTTGTCGGCGCGGGAGTTCCAAGGATCCGAGTGGCATCGAATTGGGGGGCGGGTGCCCCGAACCCGTTTGAGGCGAGGGTGGCCAAATTCCATCGAGCCACCATCGCTCCAGCGGTCGTCCAGCGACTATCCGAGTCGGGATACCCGTCCGGCGTCTCCCACGCCAACGGCACCTGACCCAAGAGGGCGAGTTGCCCCATGACCGATCCAGTGAGATTCGCGGCTCGTGCGGGATCCCATTGCAGTTGCATCGATCGGAGAAGCGAGGCGTAGTACTCGATCGGCCGTCGCATCTTCCGCCCCGGGGCGGAGCGGAACTCGGAGGACAGGAGGAGCGAACGAACCATCGGTGTGATGGCGGTGTCGTTCGACAGGTAGGCCTGCGCTGCGGCGGTCACGACCGAATCCGTCTCGCGGACGTGGTCGCCGATGAATCGAACGGCGAGTTTGTGGGCGAGTCTGGTTGCTGTCTTCTGGTGTCGCGCGAGATACACCAACAACGATTCACCCGCAGCCACGCCGGTGAGTCCGTTGGGTCGCCACCCGAGCACGTCGCCGCCGGTGGACAGCGGGCCCATGTTGTGCCACGCGGAGCGGAAGGTGAATCCGCCGTCGTTGCGGCTGGCAACGCTCCAACCCGAGAGGAGGTAGGCCACTTCCTTCACATCAGCTTCGTCGTAGCCACCGTCGACGCCCACGGTGTGCAGTTCAAGCATTTCACGGGCGTAGTTCTCGATCGGTAGTCGACCGCCGTCGGCCCGGGAAAGCGCCTGATCGAGGTAGAGGAGCATCGCCGGTGATTTCGCCGATGCCACCAACATGTCGGCGTACCGTCCGGTGGAATGCTGGCGAATGACGTCGCGATCCTCGGTTGGCTTGTGTCGCGTACTCGGATCGTGGTTGATGTCGACATTGAGGTGGTTCGACCAGAAATCGACGAGGAGTTCGTGGAGTTGTCGTCGGCTCCAGATCGCTCGGGCGATCGTGGCCGACGCCATTTCTTGGCGAGTGCGCCATGGGTCGACGCCGGCGGTGATCTGTGACGCCGTCATCAGTGCCCGTGGATACGACGTGAGGATCGCGTCCATCGCCGAATCGTCGATCGACTGCCACGCGAGTTGTTGGTCGATCCAAGCGGTCGTGCCGATGGCTCGGATCTCGGCCAGCAGGGCCGGGGTGGGACCGAAACTCAGGCGACGCGCGACATGCAGCACCTGACTCGCACTCTCGCCGGTCGATGAACCCGGCTGCACGGTCGTCGTTGTCGGCGGAATGGTGGTTGTTGACGCCGTGGTCGGAGGTGGAGCGGGGATGGTGCCGGGCGGCGCCGGTGCGGGCGCCGGGGCGCAGGCTGCCGCTGTCGCCGCAACCGCTGCGGCACCAGCACCGAGCAGCACGGTTCGACGATCGAGACCACGCGAGGACTGGGGGTGGGCCTCGTCGGCGGCGGGATGGCCGCTCGAATCGGTTGACCTCGGGGTATCGATCTCGGTCATGGGTCCACCGTGCCATACCCAACCGGTGGTACGTGTAAAGAAAACCTTGAGAATTGCTGGAGATCCGGGCGTTTCGGACGACGAGAGGACGCTAGGCGGGGTTCACCGCTTGCCCGAAGGTCATGTACACCCAGGGTTTGGGCCCCTTGGTGTACTCGCTGTGGAGGAATTCGACCTCCCAGCCGGCGCGGCGAACCAGCGCTCCCGGATCGCGGGTGAGGTGGCAACCATCGGCCAGACGCAACTGCATGGGTTCGAGCCGGTGCTGCCAGGTTTGGATCGACCGATCCGGGGCGAGACCGTGTTCGAGGAAATGGAATCGGCCGCCGGGACGCACCACCCGGCGTAGCTCCGCGAGGGCCTGCTCGACACCCGGGATCGTGCACAGCGTGAACGTGCACAGTGCCGCGTCGCACGAATCGTCGGGCAGTTCGATGTGTTCGCCGCGAAGTCCGGCGTAGGCGATCGTCGTCTCCGATTCGGCAATACGCGGCACCGCGAGTTTGCGACCGACGAGTGACGGTTCCACGGCCCAGACCATCTCCACCTCGGGTGGATAGCTGGCGATATTGAGGCCTGAACCGAATCCGATCTCGACCACGGTGCCCGAGAGGCCGGCCGTGACCGCGTCACGACCCTTCTTCATCGCTGATGTTCCGCATGCTTTGTCGATGAAGCGGGGAACGACATGTCGCGAGTAGAAGCCCATAGGGTCACGTTAGTGTCGGCATCACCAGATTGAGGGGGGGAACATGAAACTCTGGTCCGACGAGATCGAAGCACTTCGACCCGAGGCACGAGCGGTCGTCGCAGCCGGTATTCCTCTACTCACCGCGGCGCTGGATGGGGGCGAGGTGCCCGATGATCCCGCCGAGATGTTGGCCTTCCGTCGTGCCGCGTACTCGTCGAGATATGTCCTGTCCGAGCGGGCCGCCGACCGCGACATCAATGGTGTGCGTTGTCGCACCTTCGTGCCCCATGGCGAACGTACGGGCGTGTACCTGCATTTCCACGGCGGCGGCATGATCCTCGGCGATCCCGAGATGAACGATCTCGGCAACGAGGACCTCTGCACCCGTTTCGGGCTCGTGGTGGTGTCGGTCGACTATCGATTGGCGCCCGAACACCCGTTTCCGGCCGGACCCGATGACGGGGTGGCCGTTGCTCGTTGGGTGCTCGAGAACGCCGCGTCGGAATGGGGCGTCGATCGCCTTCTCATCGGCGGTGAATCGGCCGGGGGCTACATGGCGGCTGCCGTTCTCCTTCGACTTCGCGATGAACTCGATGCTGCCGATCGCGTCTGCGGAGTCAACCTCGTCTTCGGCGTCCATGACTGGGGACTCTCGCCGAGTCAGCAGGGACTGCGGCTCTCGGACTCGCCGGACATGCTCACGCCGGATGGGTGCGCAATGTTCGGCGATCTCTACCTTCCCGGCACGACCCGCAGCGAACGCCGCGCGCCGCATATCTCGCCGCTCTATGCCGACCTGCGCGGGCTGTGCCCGGCGTTCATGAGTGTGGGAACGGCGGACCATCTTCTCGACGACACCTTGATGCTCGCGCCGCGTTGGGCTGCGGCCGGCAACGAGGTCGAATTGTTCGTGGCGCCCGACATGCCCCACGGGTTCATGGCGTTCCCCTGCGCATTGACCTCCACATGGTTGGAAGCACAGAACGCGTGGTTCGCCCGCCGATTGTCGGCATGACGCGAAGATGCCCGCCCCGAAGGGCGGGCATCGTTCACAACTCGAGACGGACGTGTCTCAGTTCGACATGCAGCCGTTGGTGTAGATGACCGACGGCAGCTTGCCCTGTTGGCAGACGACGCCACGGTCCTGGGTGACCCACTTCCCGTCGCGTGAGGCCAGAACATCGGTGACCGCCAGCGTCGGTGCGCCGCTGCTGGCCGGTGGTGTGAGTTCGGCCCACGCATAGGCCCAGCCCGAGTCGCAGCCGAAACCGGTGACCTTGACCGTGGTGCCCGCGGTCATCGTGGCATCGAGGCCCGAGGTGATCGCAGCGGAGGTGCATGCGGCGGTGGCGCCGGTCGGCCCGACTGGTGCCGGAGGCGGTGTCGGGGCAACACACACCTTCTTCTTGGCCTGCGCATCGGCCGACAGCGCGGCCTTGGTCTTCGGGCCGTAGGTGCCGTCAACCGTCAGACCGGCCCCCTTCTGGAAGGCCTTGATGCTGGCGACGGTGAGCGGGCCGATGACGCCGTCGTTGTTGCCGACGTCGCAACCGACCGCGTCGAGCCATTCCTGCATCTGGATGATGTCGGCCTTGGTCAACGTGCTCACTGGTTTCACGCCCGAGGTGGTGGGAGCGGCCGAGGTCGTCGTGGTCGAGGTGTCGCTGGATTTCTTGTCGCTGCTGCACGCGGCGACACCGGCCACGAGGGCGAGCGAGAGAACGGCGACGCCGATGAGGCGGCGCGCTGGGTGAGTGGGCATGGGTTCCTCCGGGGGTAGGGGTCGACTCCGCCGGGTCGGAACGGTAGTGAATTCCGGGCCCGAAGCCGTGGACCCCCGCGGTGTGTCACGCTCTCAGGACAACGAGGGAGGTCGTCGTGTCAGGTCCATTGGATGGCGTGAAGGTCGTCGAGTTGGGGATGTGGGTCGCCGGTCCCGCGTGCGCAGGGATTCTCGCCGACTGGGGTGCGGACGTGGTCAAGCTGGAGCCACCCGGTGGCGGCGATCCGGCCCGTACCTATCAGGCACTCTTCGGCACGATGATGCCGGACAACCCGGTGTTCGAGATGGACAACCGATCGAAACGATCGGTGGCGATCGACCTGCGAACCGACGCCGGCCAGGCGCTCGCCCTCGAACTCCTCGACGAGGCCGACGTGTTCGTCACCAATCTTCGCCGCGCCGCGCTCGAACGATGGGGGCTTGGTCCCGACGAGGTGATGGCCCGCAATCCGCGGCTCGTCTATCAACTCATCACCGGGTACGGGATGGACGGCCCCGACGCGGCGCGACCGGCCTATGACATCGGTGGATTCTGGGCCCGATCCGGCGTGGCCTCCCTGCTGCGGACCCCGGATGGCCCCTTGCCGTTCCAGCGCGGGGGAATGGGCGATCACCCGACGGGAAGTTCGGCATCGGCGGCGGTGTGCGCCGCTCTGTTCAGTCGCGAACGAACCGGAAAGGGTCAGTTGGTCTCGACCTCGTTGGTCCGACAGGGCGTGTACACCATCGGGTTCGATCTTTCGATCACGCTCGGCTGGGGTGACCACATCGGCATCGGTGCCCGCGAGACGATGGGCAATCCCGCGATGAACAACTACACCTGCGGCGACGGCAAGAATATCTGGCTCATCGGTCAAGAGGCGCATCGGCACTGGCCGCCGCTGTGTCGAGTGGTGGGTCATCCCGAATGGATGGAGGAAGGCCCGTACTCGACCCCGCTCGGTCGTCGGGAGAACGCTCGCGAACTCATCGCCGAACTCGACGCGATCTTCGCGACGAAGTCGCGCGATGAATGGGCCGAGATCTTCGACACGGAACCTGACATGTTCTGGGCGCCGGTCAACGAGATCGATGATGTGCTCATCGACGAACAGGTTCATGCCGCGGGGGCGTTCGTCGAGGTTCCGGAAGCGAACGGATCGGCGATGCGCATCGCCAGTCCCTCGGACTTCTACGGAACGCCGTGGCGACCACGCTCGGGTGCTCCGGAACTCGGTCAACACACCCGTGAGGTGCTCGCATCACTCGGTCGCACCGACGCGGAGATCGACGCGCTCATCGCCGATGGGACCGTCGCATGAGTGTGACGGGCTACGACCTGCGCCTTCGTCCGCCGCAACCGCCGACCCCTGCGGCCGATGCCTTCACGATTCATCGCGCCCCTCTCTCCACCGGCGTGGAACTGGCGTATGTGCGCGAAGGCGTTGGCGGTGCGCCACTGCTGCTCATTCATGGGTATCCGGAGACCAAGCGGATCTGGTGGCGGAACATCGAGCCCCTCGTCGCCGCCGGATTCGAGGTGATCGTCCCCGATCTTCGGGGTCACGGAGATTCCGGATTCTCCGAGACCGACACCTACGACCTCGTCACCTACAGCCGAGATCTCCACGCGCTGGTTCACGGTGTTCTTGGTCATGAACGAATCGGCGTGGTCGGCGGTGACGTCGGTGGCGTTGTCGCGGTGGATCTCGCGCAGCGCTTCGACGGATTCGTCGAAGGTCTGTGCTTCTTCGACACCGTGCCTCCGATGGTGATCGATGCGTACATCGCCGCCGGCATCGACATCGGTTCGATCAAGGCCATCGCCGATGGACCCACGGGTGATTACCGTCGTCGTCAGGGTGGCGAGCCCGACGTGTTGGCGGCGGAACTGAGCACGCCAGCGCTGCGACGCGCGTGGGTCGCAGCGATGTACGGCCCACGTCTGTGGGCGTCACCGGGCACGTTCTCCGATGCCGATATCGAGTTCATGACCGAACCGTGGGCCGAGGAAGAGCGCTTGCGTGCCGGCTGGGCCGTCTATCAACTCGGCTATGGGCGGACGGCCGAGGAACAGCCCATCCTCGATCGCACGGTCGATCTTCCGACCCTCCTCTTCTACGGGGCCGACGATCAGGTCGTCGGCCCCGACTTCCTCCACTGCTGCGAAGTCGCCTTCACCAATCGGGTGGGACCGTTCGTGATGCCCGGAGCCGGTCATTTCCTGCAGTGGGAACGTGCCGACCTGTTCAACCCCGCAGTCGCGATGTTCTTCACGGCGCTCTCGAGAGGGGCCCGACCGTGACCGCCACCCTCGAACTCGACCCCCGCACCCCGGTTGTTGTGGGAGCGGCCGAGATCGTTCACCGCGACGGTCCGACCTTCGCGGTTTGCTCGGCGACCGACCTCATGATCGAAGCGGTGAACGTCGCTCTCGCGTCGGCGGGAGGGGCGGCGGTCGGTGCGAGGGTCGGTGAGGTCTTGGTGCCTCACGGCACCTGGAGCGAATCCGATCCCGGTCGGGCCATCGCCGATGTCGTGGGCGCGCCGAGAGCGCGCTCCATCCGCAGCGAACTCGGTGTGCTCCAGCAGTCGCTCCTGGCTCGCGCGGCCACCGCCCTCGTCGCCGGCGTCGTCGACGTGGCACTTGTCGTCGGTGGTGAGAATCGGTGGTCCGGTGTGGTCTCGGCCAAGACCGGCGTTGCGCTGCCCGAACCTCCGGGCCTCGCATCGTCATCGGAACCCGATGAGGTCATCGTCCCGAAGGAGATGGTGATCTCGCCGATCGAGATCGAACGCAACCTGACGACCGCGGCCCATCAATACGCCATCATCGAATCTTCGCTGCGCCATCATCTCGGACGTTCGGTCGGAGCGCATCAACGCGAGTTGGGGGAGTTGTGGGGTCGCTTCGCCGCGATCGCCGTCGACGCTCCTGCGAGTTGGGATCGACGCGGACTCAGCGCCGAGGACATCGCCTTCGAGTCGGACTCGAATCGGATGATCGCCGCGCCCTATCCCAAGTGGCTGATCTCGCAATGGAACGTGGACCAAGCCGCGGCGTTGGTGGTCACCACCGTCGGAGTGGCGAGAGACCTCGGGATCGATGAATCGAAGTGGGTCTTCCCCCTTTCGATCGTGCAATCCAACGCGGTGATTCCACTTCCGGAACGAGCCGAACTGCATCGTTGGCCCGCCTCGCAGGTGGTGGCGTCGGCCGCCCTCGATGCGGCCGGTGTCTCGATCGACGAGATCGGACCCGTCGATCTCTACAGTTGTTTCCCGGCTGCGGTCGAGGTGCAGGCGCGCGAGATCGGATTCTCTCTCGATCGCGATCTCACCCTCACCGGAGGAATGACCTTCGGTGGCGGACCGTTCAACAATTATTCGCTGCAGGGAGCGGCGGCGATGGTTCGGGCGCTCCAGACGAGTTCGACTCCCACCTTCGGACTCACCAGCGCGGTGAGTGGTCTTCTGACCAAGCCCGCGGTCACGGTCTGGTCGAATCGAAGGCCGCGCACCGTGTTTGTGGCCCTCGATGTCACCGACGCCGCGCTGCATTCCACCGATCGAGTACATGTCGACCCCGACGCAGTGGGTGTCGGCATCGTGGTCGGTGCCACCGTCGTCCCCGAACGATCCGGTGACCTCAACACGATCGCGGTCATCGAGATCGATGGCGTCCGCACGGTGGCGCAGAGTCGCGATCGGGAGTTGGGTCGAAGTTTCTCGACCACCGATCCCGTGGGACTCGAGGTGGCGGTCCTCGTCCCCGGAGAATTCGAAGCGGTCGACTCCCGCTGACGGCAGTTCCTCCGGGCCGAGGCCGCCGAGGGTGGCTCCGGGTGCGACGTGCGCCCCGAATCGTGACAAACTGACGGTCCGTCAGATTCTCGGTGAGTGCCGGGAGACGAGCAGGAGGCCGTCATGGAAATCCCTCGCATCATCTCCGTCGATGACCACGTGGTCGAGCCCCCCGATCTGTGGTCGGCCCGCCTCCCCGAGAAGTACCGCGACCGTGGTCCGCGTATCGAGCGCCACAAGGTCTCGATGACCATCACCGGTGGTTACGGCTTCACCGTCGACGATCCCAACGGCACCGACTGTGATGTCTGGTACTACGACGATCTCGTCTACCCCTTCACGCGACTGTCGGCCGCTGTCGGTGCCGAAGTCGTGCAGAACGAACCGTGCACCTTCGATGACATCCTCGTCGGCTGTTACGACCAGACCGCTCGCCTCGCCGACATGGACGCCAATCACGTCGAGGCCTCGATCTGCTTCCCGAACATCCTCCCTCGCTTCTGCGGGCAGGCGTTCCTCGAGCGGGAGGACAAGGAGCTCGCGCTGCTCTGCGTGCAGGTCTACAACGACTGGATGATCGACGAGTGGTGTGCCGGTGCCGGGCATGGCCGCCTGATTCCGCTCACGATGATCCCGCTGTGGGACGTCGATCTCGCGGTGGCCGAAGTGAAGCGCTGCGCCGCGAAGGGCAGCCACAACATCACCTTCTCCGAGAATCCCGTTCCCCTTGGCCTTCCATCCCTGCATTCGGGCCATTGGGACAAGTTGTTTGCGGCGTGCGTCGAAACCGACACCGTCATCAACATGCACATCGGCTCGTCGTCGAAGATGCCGTCCACTGCTCCCGATGCGCCGTTCATCATCTCGTCCACCCTCACCTTCCAGAACGCGATGGGCTCGCTGCTCGATTACGTCTTCGGTGGCGTGTTCGAGCGCTTCCCCGAACTCCGCGTCGCCTATTCCGAGGGTCAGGCCGGTTGGCTTCCCTACATCCTCGAGCGGTCCGACAAGTTGTGGGAGGAGCGTCTTCTCGACACCACCGGTTTCGGCTCGAAGTTGAAGCAGCCGCCGTCGACCTACATGAAGCAGAACGTCTGGTACTGCATCTTCGACGATGAGACGGCGATGGCGAATCGTGACGTCATCGGTATCGATCGTCTGACCTTCGAGGTCGACTACCCCCATGCCGACTCCACCTTCCCGCATACAAAGGACATTGCGGAGCGCATGGCGGCGAAGGCCGGCTTCAACGATTACGAAGCCCATCGATTCTTCCGGGGCAACGCCATCGAGTTGTACAAACTCGACACGTACTACGGAATCACCAAGTAGTACTCCCGTTCCGACGGCAGTGAGGGACCCGGCCCGATGGCCGGGTCCCTCTCGTTCCGAGGACCCGCGATCGATGTCGTGCGATCTCGGGCCCGCTACTAGCCTGCGCGTTGTCAGGAATCGCTGGACGCCAAACGGGGGGACTCCATGTCAGACAAGCGTTTGCTCGATCGGGTCGCCGTCATCACCGGTGGTGGAGACGGAATAGGCCGGGGCATCGCTCGGCGATTCGCGCAGGAGGGCGCCCGCGTCGTCATCGCCGAGATCAACGGTGAGACCGGCCCGATGGTCGCGCAGGAACTCCAGTCGGATTTCGGAGTCGAGGCCTTCTACCTGCACACCGACGCCACCAAAGAAGCCGACAACCGACGAATGGTGCAGGAAGCCGTCGCGCGCTGGGGGACCATCGACATCCTCGTCAACAACGCATGGGGTGGCGATCGAGCTGGGCTGCAGCGCGTCGACAAGATGCCCGATGACGCGATGGATCATGCGTGGCACATGAATGTGATGGGGCCGCTGTGGGCCATGAAGGAATCGTTCCCCCATATGCGAGCGCAGGGCAAGGGTCGCATCATCAACATCTGTTCGCTCAACGGCGTGAACGCCCATATGGGGAGTGTTCACTACAACTCCACCAAGGAGGCGCTGCGGTCACTGACTCGTACGGCGGCGCGCGAATGGGCCGGCTTCGGTATCACCGCCAACGTGATCTGCCCCGGCGCGAAGACGACGGCGTTCCGGATGTTCGAGCAGATGGCGCCGGAGATGGCGGCGGAATCCGAGGCAGCCAACCCGATGGGTCACCTCGGCGACCCCGAGACCGAGATCGCGCCGGTGGCATTCTTCCTCGCTAGCGATGATTCGTCCTACATCACCGGCAACACGTTGTTCGCCGACGGCGGAAGCCACATCAACGGCGCGGTGTGGGTTCCCGATCTCAGCGACTGACTTCTTGTCCTCCATCCATCGATTGACCGACGCGCGAGGCGTCACGAAAGGTGCACCATGAAAATCGGACTCGTCTGGGGCTACTGGCCGGCGCAACCTCCGAAGGATTTCGTCGAGATCACGCAAGAGGCAGAGAAGGTCGGATTCAACTCGGTGTGGACGGCCGAGTCGTGGGGTTCCGATGCGTTCACCCCGCTGACCTGGCTCGCCGCGCACACCTCGAAGATCCAGCTCGGCACGGGCGTGGTGCAGTTGTCGGCCCGGACGCCGGTGGCGACCGCTATGGCGGCGATGACGCTCGATCATCTCTCGAACGGTCGCGTCATCCTCGGCCTCGGCGTCTCCGGTCCGCAGGTGGTCGAGGGCTGGTACGGCCGCCCGTCGAACAAGCCGTTGGCCCGCACCCGTG
>CAZMJK010000023.1:0-6211 GCA_964566555.1 uncultured Bifidobacterium sp.
CGGCGAGATAGCGACCACCCACCAGCAAACCGAACATCCGCAGGAACGGTGTCGCTCCGGCCAGCGCGTTGCGCACATCGGCGATGCCGTGTTCGGTGAGCCACATCACGGTGTTGCGCACACACGCCAGGGCCGCATCGAGCGACTCGCGGATGCCGGAGAACTCCGACCCACTCGCATCGAGTTGCGCCACCAACGAGGAGATCTCGGTGAGGAACTCCTCCATGACTGCCCCGCCGCGCATCGGCAACTTGCGACCGACGAGATCCATGGCCTGAATACCGTTGGTGCCTTCGTAGATGGCGGTGATGCGGGCATCGCGGAAATGCTGTGGCACCCCCGACTCCTCGATGTATCCCATTCCGCCGTAGACCTGAATCGCCAACGACGTCGCTTCGATTCCCATGTCGGTGCCGAAACCCTTCGAAACGGGGATGAGGAGTTCGACCAGTTCCTGATGACGCTGACGAACCTCGGCATCGGGGTGATGAGCCGCCATGTCGAGTGCATGGGCGTTCACATAGATGATGGCCCGCAACGCATCGATGATCGCTCGCATCGTGAGCAGCATTCGACGCACATCGGGCAGGTCGATGATGTAACTCATGCCGCCGTCCTCGGGCGCCGGAACCACCGGGGCCCGGCCCTGTCGACGTTCCTGCGAGTACTGCAGCGCGTCCTGATAGGCCCGCTCGGCCAACGACAGACCTTCGAGACCGACCGAAAGTCGAGCGTTGTTCATCATCGTGAACATGTAGCTCATGCCTCGGTTCTCCTCGCCGATGAGATAGCCGATCGCACCGTCGTCCTCACCGAAGGACATCACGCAGGTGGGTGATGCCTTGATGCCCATCTTGTGTTCGATGGACACCACCTTCACATCGTTTCGAGCCCCCAAGGAACCGTCGTCGTTCACGAGGAACTTGGGAACGATGAAACAGGAGATGCCTTTCGTCCCCGGAGGTGCATCGGGCGTGCGCGCAAGGACGAGGTGGATGATGTTGTCGGCCATGTCGTGTTCACCGAAGGAGATGTAGATCTTCGTTCCGGTGATGCGATAGGTGCCGTCGGACTGTGGAACTGCTTTGGTGCGAACAGCGCCCACATCGGAACCGGCCTGGGGTTCGGTCAGATTCATGGTGCCCGTCCACTCGCCGGTCACCATGCGCTTGAGGTACTTCTCCTTCTGCTCTTCATCGCCGTGATGCATGAGCAGATCGATCGCACCTTGGGTGAGCAGTGGCGCCATCGAGAAGGCCATGTTCGCCGAGGAGATGAACTCCTGCATGACGATGCCCACCAACCACGGGAAACCGCCACCGTCGTAGACCTCGGGGAAGGGCACGCCTCCCCACCCCGCTTCCACGTACTGCCGATAGGCATCGATGAACCCATCGGGCGTGCGAACCGAATTCGTGGCCGGCTCATACACCGACCCCACGATGTCGCCGATCCGATTAAGCGGCGCGATGACCTCCGCCACGAAACGGGCGTTCTCCTCGAGCACCCCCTTCATGGTGTCGGGGTCGAGGGCGCTGTAGGCAGGCAACGCGCACAATCCGTCGAGGTCGACGAGGTGATCGAGCACGTAGGTCACGTCGCGAAGCGGGGGTCGATAGTCAGCCATACCTGCAGGCTAGAGGCCCTCGCCGACCCCGTGTCGTGCCATGCTCTGCCGATGAGCGCCACCGGAATCGACCTCTCTTGGCAGGGCCCCGACGGCACCGTCGCCGTCATCACGATGAACGAAGGTGAGAACCGCTTCGACCTCGATGTCGTGCGCCATTGGCACGGACTCATCGATGAGGTGGCGGCGAAGGAGGGTCCGCTTGCCCTCGTGACCACCGGAACGGGGAAGTTCTATTCCAACGGACTCAATCTCGACTGGCTCATGAGTCATCCTGACGAGTCACGCGAGTTCCTCCACGAACTCAATCGGCTCTGGGGCCGCATCCTCGGACTCGATTGCCATACGACCGCGGCGGTGAACGGCCACTGCTTCGGAGCCGGCGCGTTGCTGACGAGCGCTCACGACCGCATCACCATGCGCTCCGACCGCGGCTACTGGTGCATGCCCGAACTCGATCTGGCGCTTCCAGTGAGCGAGAAGATGGCGCAACTGCTGCTCACCCGCCTCCCCCGCACCGCCATCGCACGTGCCCTCAATACCGCGCACCGGTTCACCGGCCCCGACGCCCTCGCTGCGGGCATCGCTGACGAGATCCTCGCCGAGGGTGAACTCCTGTCGGCCACGATCGCTCATTCGGCACTCCTGGCCACCAAGTCGCGAGAAGTGATCGGCGTCCACAAAGCGATGCTGTACGGCGACACGATTCGCTCACTCACCGGCGCCCACTAGGTTCTCGACTCATGACCGACCATCGCGGAGCCATCGAGAACCTCCTGTACACCTACGCCGAATCCATCGACGCCGGCGATTACGAAGCGATCGGCGCGCTCTTCGCCCATGGCGCCATCACCGACGCCGAGGGCACCCCAATCGCCGTCGGCGCACAAGCCGTCACTGCGCTCTACACCGCTACCACTCGCAAGTACGAAGACGGCACCCCGCGCACCCACCACGTCACGACGAATCTGCTGATCGAGATCGCCGACGACGAGAATTCGGCCGTGTGTCGATCCCGGTTCACCGTCTTCCAGCAGACCGATGAACTCCCCCTGCAACCGATCATCGCCGGCGCGTACACCGACTCGTTCGAACGGGTGGACGGCACCTGGCGATTCGTCGAACGCCGTATGCGACCGACGCTCTACGGCAATCTGTCGAAACACCTCCTCATCGAATCCATGCAGAATCCGTCATGAGCGATCTTTTCGACATCTCCGGCAAGACCGCCCTCGTGACCGGCGGCAGTCGCGGCATCGGTCTCATGATCGCCCGCGGATTCATCGATGCCGGTGCACGCGTCGCCATCTCGTCGCGCAAGGCCGACGTCTGCGATTCGGTCGCCGCCGAACTCGGCCCAAATTGCGTCTCCTTCCCCGCCGATCTGTCCACTGAAGCCGAATGCCTTCGTCTCGCACACGAAGTCGGCGAATGGTGCGACGGTTCGCTCAACATCCTCGTGAACAATGCCGGTGCCACGTGGGGTGCTCCCTTCGACGAATTCGACGATGCCGCGTGGGACAAGGTGCTCGACCTCAATGTCAAGGGCGTTTTCCAACTCACCCGGTTCCTTCACGCCGAACTCGTGGCCGGGGCATCGGCAGCCGACCCCGCTCGCGTCATCAACATCGGGTCGGTCGACGGCATCCACGTGCCCATGCTCGAGACGTATTCGTACTCGGCGTCGAAGGCAGCGGTACATCAATTGACGCGTGTGCTGGCCAAACGACTGGCAGGCGAGCACATCACCGTGAACGCCATCGCCCCCGGTCCGTTCGAGTCGAAGATGATGGCCGCCACCCTCGAGAATTTCGGCGACTCGATCAAGGCATCAGTGCCACTGCATCGCATCGGCGAACCCTCCGATATGGCGGGCACGGCGATCTTCCTGTCGTCGAAAGCCGGGGCCTACATCACCGGTGTCGTGCTTCCCGTCGACGGCGGGCTCCTGCTCTGACCCCTAGGTCAGGAAGATGAACGACACCAACATGCCCACGATGAAGATCACGGCCAGAACGCCGAGGATCTTGGTGAGCAGGCCGTTGCCCGGGTGCATGAGCCCGAAATCGACGACGTCCTCACGGCTGCGCTTGAGCCGGTAGGCGTCGTTCTGCGGCGTTCCCACCTTCGGAAGGTGGTGCTGCGGTTTGCGGGGCTTCTTCGTCTTCTTGTGGTTGGCCACGGCGTGACGATAGCCCCCTACTCGGCCCGATGCCCCCCACCCCCGACATCGGACCCGTGGCCGAGGACTGCGGAACGCTGCAGCCCATCGCCCCGCAGGTGTGGGCCTGGATCGGACATGGGAGCGCCAACGATGCCGGCAATGCCGGAGTGATCGTCGAGGACGACTGCATCACCGTGATCGACACACTCTGCGCACCATCGGCAGCCCGGGCGTTGAACTACGCGCTCGCCGAACGATTCGGACTTCCGATCAAACATGTCGTCTACACCAGCAGTCATCTCGGTTCGGTGGGCGGTTCCGCCGTGTTCTGGATGGCGGCTCGTTACGGTCGCACCCAGACCAACGTGCTGCTCGATCAACCTCCACCCATCGAGGCCTACCGACGTCTCGCACCCCGCTTCGCCCACGACTACGACACCGATCCCCGCATGGTCGAGGTGCCGTTCTCCACACGACCGGTCTCGCATGTCGTCGATGCCGCCGCATGGCTCACCCCGCTCGCCCTCGCCGTTCCCGTGAGCGGTCAGCAATCGGAGAACCTCGTCGTACTCGTCCCCTCCGCCGGCGTGATGTTCGGCGGCGCCTTCGTCTCCATCGGGACGACCCCGAACGCGTGGGACGGCCAACCGGCCCAGTGGGCCGACACCCTCGGAGAACTCGCCGAACAACTCGGACCGAACGGCGTCGTCGTTCCCGGGCGCGGCCCCATCGGCGCGCCGCGCCATCTCCACACCATGCAGGCCTACCTGTACGCATGTGACGATGCCGATGGGGATGCATCTCGGTTGGCCGCCGGACCGTGGGATGACTGGACCGACCGCGATCTCGATCAGGTCAATGTCGAACGGGCCCAGCGAGTGACCGAGGGCGACACCGGCGTTCCCCGTGCGATGCTTCGACGACTGGGAATGGGGGACGAGTGATGGATCAGGCCAAGAGCAACCGGCCCGAGGAATGGGTCAAACCCGAAACCGAACAGCTCGCCGTCCCCGCCGCCACCGTCGTCCTCGTTCGTGACGCGAGCGATGGATCGCCCGGCATCGAGGTGCTGCTCGCTCGCCGTAACTCGAAGATCTACTTCGCCGGCGGCGCGTGGGTCTTCCCCGGCGGTCGCATCGACGCCGACGATCACGGCTCACGTTTCGCCGGCCAACACTTCGACGAATCCCACGACGACTTCCTCGATGTCGCCCGTCGGGCCTGCGTGCGCGAAGCGGCCGAGGAAGCCGATGCGGTCATCGATGCCGCCGATCTCGTGTTCATGTCGCACTGGACGCCTCCACTCGAGGCCCCGAAGCGGTTCTCGACCTATTTCTTCATCGGACCCGCTCCCACCGAAACGCTCACCGCCGACGGCGGCGAGATCCACGAGCTCGCATGGATGCGCCCCATCGACGCGATGCAACGACGCAATGGCGGCGAGATCGAACTCATCCCCCCGACGTTCATCACGCTTGCCCTCCTCGCGCCATTTTCCAGCGCGCTCGACGCGCTCGATCACTATCGCAAGACGACACCGGAATTCTTCGTCACGAAGTTCACCCGCGACGACGGCTACAACATCGCGCTGTACGACGGAGATGCCGGCTACGAGGCCGGCGACGCGTCGATTGCTGGCCCCCGCAATCGCCTGCTCATGGGCGAGGGCGATTGGGTCTATGTACGCGACGTGTGACTAGCAGCCACACATACCGCCGCCGCAGCCGTGACCACCGGCTCGGGGCACGGGTGCCGCTGCGGGCGCACTCGAGGCGCCGCCGACGGTGGCGAACACGCTGAGTAACCGCCGCGCGCCGACATGACCGTTCGGACAGTCGATGGGATCGGAGGCTTCGGCCATCGATCGACGCGCCTCGAACTTGGTCTCGCACTCGGGACACTTGTAGTCATACAGCGGCATGGGAAAGAGCCTAGGTCGGCCCAGAACTCAGTGCGGCACCATACCGCCGTCGGCGAGGATCACCTGACCGGTGATGAAGCTCCCGGCGTCACTGGCCAGCAACAGCGCCGGACCGACCATCTCGTCGGGATGGGCAGCCCGCTTCATCGGCGAGGCAGCGGCCATCGAGGCCTGGGCCTCAGGCGTGTTGGCCCGGACCATGTCGGTATCAACCGTGCCGGGGGCGAGTGCATTCACGCGGATGTTCTTGCGAGCGAGGCCAGACGCGAAGGAACGGGTGAACGACATGAGTGCCGCTTTCGCCGCCGCGTACATCGACACCTGTGGCCCCGCCAGGAACGCACCGGCGCTGATCACATTGATGACCGACGCGTGATCGCTCTGTTCGAGGTATGGAAGCGCGGCCTGAACGAGGAACATCGGACCGCGCAGGTTGACCTCGAACTGCTTGTCCCATGCTTCGGGCGTGAACTCGCCGATCGGCATCGCCAGACCCGTC
>CAZMJK010000023.1:6221-14847 GCA_964566555.1 uncultured Bifidobacterium sp.
GCATTGTTCACCACGATGTCGACACCACCGAACTTCGCCACCGTTGCCCCCACCAGCGCGCCGAGGGCATCGATGTCGCCCATATGCGTCGGCACTCCGAGCGCCCGGCCACCCTTCGCCGCGCCGGCGGCGAGAATGTTGAGGTGGGTCTCGGTCTCCTCGCATGCATCGGCCTTGCGACTGGCGACCACCACGTTGGCCCCAGCGCAGATGAACCCTTCCGCGATCGCCCGACCGATGCCGCGAGTGCCACCGGTGACGATGGCGGTGCGGCCGGTGAGGTCGAACAGGCTGTCGAAGATCTCTGAATCCATGCGACGAAACTAACCCGACCGACCGAGTCGTCGGGTGCGAACTGGTAGAAACTGACCCATGACCTCACCGACCTATGCGCACGATCCCAACGGCATCCTCGGCACCGACGTGCTGTTCGAGATCGCGGACACCGGCGTCGCCACGCTTACGCTCAACCGTCCCGATGCGGCCAACGCCATCACTCCCGATCAGCGCAACCTCACCATCTCGCTTCTGGAGGGCGCGTCGAACGACCTCAACATTCGGTGTGTGATCATCACCGCCGCCGGTGAACGTCACTTCTGCACCGGTGCCGATCTGCGGGTCTCGGTGATTCCCGTGAATCCCGGCCCCGCCGATGCTCCCGACAAGGTGCTCGGCGACGTGGGCCGCAACATCAAGCGCGGCGCGCAACGACTCATCGCCTCGATCATGGACTGCGAGAAGCCCGTCATCTGTGCCGTCAACGGCACCGCCGCCGGCATCGGCGCACACATCGCTTTCGCCTCCGATCTCGTGATCGCCGCCGATAACGCGAAGTTCATCGAGGTCTTCGTCCGTCGCGGTATCACTCCCGACGGTGGGGGCGCGTACATGCTCCCCCGTCTCATCGGCATGCAGAAAGCCAAAGAACTCATCTTCTTCGGCGACGACATCAAGGCGAGTGAGGCCGAGCGAGTCGGACTCGTGAACAAGGTCGTGCCCCAGGGCGAACTCATGGCCGCAGCCACCGAGTGGGCGAACCGACTGGCCGAATCGCCTACCCGGGCCATCATGCTGTCGAAGTGGCTGCTCAACCGCAGCCTCGATTCGAATCGACACGGCGCGTTCGAGGACGAGGCCTGGGCTCAGGAAATGGCGTCCTACACCCAAGACTTCCAGGAGGGAGTCGCGGCGTTCAAGGAACGGCGCGATGTCTCCTACCGGGGCTGGTAGATCTCAGCCCGTGTAGGAGGGCCCGAGCACGAAGCAGGCCGCAGCGCCGAATCGCTCGAACACCGAACGCTGGCAATAGGTGGCCTCGGGGTAGTACTGCCCCATCGTGGTTCGTGCCGCGGCGTTCGACTGCGTCACGGGAATGTTCTGCACCGCATTGGTGAACGAACCCTCGGGGAGCATGTTGCGCAGGATCAGATTCCCGTTGGGCTTCAGTTCGTTCGGCAACGCTTCGCCGATCGGACCGAACCACTTCAGGTAGGTCCCGTGCTCTCGCGCGATCGACGCGTCGCTCGGACGATCTGCTTCAGCACTGATGACGTAGAGGTAGTAGCCGTCCGGACCGAGCGTTGTTTCGCTGTCTCGTGCGCACTCGACCACGGGGGCCGGAGTCACCAGCAGATTCGTGCACATCGACCAGTACCGCAGTTGCTGTTCGGGGTACAGCGCTTGGGTCGGCGTGTTCGGGAAACTGGGAGCCAAACCCCTCACGAGGATGACGCGCCCGGGCTCCCACGCGGTCGTGGCATAGACATACTTGTTGTCGGCGTTCGGGAACAGCCCTCCGCCACCGGAGAATGAGAACTCGGGAACCTCCGCCGGAGGAATGGCGTCGGCAATGGCTTGGCCCATGATGAGGGCAGCAAGAGCAGTGATCGCCGGTTCTGACCCGAACGTGGTGCACCCCGGTTTCACCGCGCCGTTCACACTCATCGAAGGCAGCGGAACGCTTCCGCTCGGACTCGTCGGATCGAATGGCACGTAGACACGAATCAACAGCCACGCCGGCCCGGGGATCGCGTCGATCTCGCCCTGCACCGGCGACGAGAGTTGCGGCGTGGTCGTCACGTTGACGCTCACCGTGTAGTTGCGGGGACTGCCGGTGAGAGACTGTCCCGCCTGGAAGGGATTGACGCTTCCCGAGTCCTGCAGAATGGCAACGTCGCGCAAGCCACCCACACTCGATCCGGTCGAGTCATAGGAGTTGAACGACATATAGCGGGCATATGCGAACTCGCCGCTGATTGTGACCACGTCACCGAGAGCGAAGTTCGTGGGCATGGCCCAGTAGGTCGAATTCGTATCGGGATACGCGATATTGGCATCGTTCTGATTCACGATGATCGGGAACGCGCAGGTCGGGTTGATGATGGCGGGCTCTACCTGCGCAGAGGCCGTGGAGAGCGTCATCGACGCTGCGATCGCAACGATCGCAAGGCACAGACCCAACAGTCGTTTGACGTTCACGACAACGGTTCTCCCGTCAAGGAGGAATACAACAGTCGAGCAACGGTCTCGATCATCGCTTCCCGGCTTGTCCCCCGCTTCTCGAAACCCTCGCGATAGTTGGGAAGACGATCAAGAGCGGCGAGCATGGCCCCGGCCGTGGCCTCAGCATCGAGTGCAGCGGTGAGGCGACCCGCTTCCTGCGCCGCCCGCACCTTCGCCACCATCGCAGCCATGAACGGCGCGTTGTACTCACGACGAACCTGGCGAAAGCGCTCATCACGCTCATCGGCCCGCAGCAACATGATGCGAAGGACCGCACCGTTGGCGTCCCAAAAATCGGTGTAGTCCGAGACCAACCGCCGAGCACGATCGAGACCCGAACCGGAGGCGTCGTCGTTCCACTCCGCTTCCATCTGCGCATGGATGGGTGCAACCTTCTCGATCATCTCGGTCGAGAGCGCGTAGATCGCATCTTCGACATCGGAGAAGTATTGGTAGAACGTCGCCGGCGAGGTTCCGACCTCACGCGCGACCTCCATCACCTTGAGATCGAGAGCGCCGTTCTCCCGCACCAACGCCGCGGTGGCATCGAGAAGTCGGCGGCGCGTCTGTTGGGCACGCTCACCGATCACTCGGCCATCGGTCGCGGTGGTGTCGCTCATGGAGGTCAGGTGCCGTGCACCGGGAACGGAGCCGGAGCGGCCTTCACGAGATCGTCGACCACTGCGCCGATCTCCGCCGGTTCCCACTTGGCGCCCTTGTCGAACTCGGCGCCGACCTGCCACCCGTCGGCGAGGCTGATCAAGCCGCCGGCGCATTCGAAGACCCGACCCGAGACGGTGCAGTCAGCACTGCCCAACCACACCACGAGCGGGCTGATATTGGCCGGATCCATGGCGTCGAAGCCGCTCTCGGGTTTGGCCATCATCTCGGCGAACGCCTCTTCGGTCATGCGACTGCGGGCCGACGGTGCGATCGAGTTGGCGTTGACGCCGATCCGACCGAGCTCGGCGGCGATGTTGATGGTGAACGTGGCGATTCCGGCTTTGGCCGCCGAATAGTTGGTCTGCGCGATCGATCCGTGGAGACCGGCCCCCGACGAGGTCGTCACGACGCGACCGTCACGCTGACGTCCGGCCTTCGACTCGGCACGCCAGTAGTCGACCGCATGCTTCACCGGACAGAACGTTCCCCGCAGATGCACTCGGATGACCGCATCCCATTCGTCGACCGTCATGTTCACGAACATGCGATCGCGCACGATGCCGGCGTTGGTGACAACCGTGTCGAGTCCACCGAACGTGTCAATCGCGCTCTGGACCAGTCGGCCGGCACCGTCCCAATCGGCGATGTCGTCTCCGTTGGTGATCGCCTCGCCCCCGCGCTCGCGGATGAGGTCGACCACCTCTTGGGCCGGGCTCATGTCCTGCCCCTCACCCTGCAACGACGCGCCGACGTCGTTGACCACGACCTTCGCCCCCTCGGCGGCGTAGGCCAGCGCATGCTCGCGGCCCAGACCGCGACCCGCTCCGGTGATGATGACGACCCGTCCGTCACAGATTCCCATTGCTCAGTTCACTCTCTCTCACTCTGACTCTGACTCTTGTACGTGCGCTGGCGCGTGACTCGACTCTACTTTCGCGTCGCAACGCCGCCCTCCTCGGAGGATGCTCCGTCGCGCGCCTGCTCGAGTGCTGCGATATTGATCTTGTTCATGGTGAACATGGCATCAATGGCGGCTTGGTTGCAGATCAACTCACCCATGGTGTCGGGAATGATCTGCCATGAAAGCCCGAACTTGTCGCGCAACCAACCGCACCGACTCTCCTCGCCGCCATCGGCAATGAGCGCATTCCACATCTGATCGATTTCCGCTTGACCATGACACGGATAGACGAAGGACACCGCCTCGTTGAAGGTGAACTCGGGACCGGCATTGAGCAGTTGCATCGGCTGACCGGCCACCGTGATGTGCGCCATGAAGACGTTCTCAGTTCCGTTCGGCCAGTCATCACCATTGGGACCCACCGACTGAATGTGGTCGATCGAAGAGTCGGGAAAGAGTTCGGTGTAGAACGTCGCCGCCTCTCCGGCGCGCCCGTCGAACCACAGGCAGGGCGTGATTCGACTCATCGTTCCCATGCCTTCTCGGCCTCGGCGGCGGCGGGGGCGAGTGCCCGTTTATCGATCTTGGACATGGCGGTGAGGGGCAGTTCATCGAGCAGCACCAACGCGTCGGGGGCCTTGTACGAGGCCAGGCGTTCGTGGCACCACGCCCGCAATTGGTCGAGGGTGGGTGGAGTGGCGGGATCGGCGGGCACCACGAAGGCCACCCCGATCTCTCCGAGAACCGGTGCCGGCGTTCCCGTGACCGCCACTTTGTCGACGAGGTCGTGCTGCCCGAGATGGTTCTCCACCTCGATCGGATACACGTTGTAGCCACCGCGGATGTACATCTCGGTGCTGCGCCCGGCGAGGTGGCGATCACCTCGCCCAGCGAGGACTCCGAGGTCGCCGGTGAGCAACCATCCGTCTTCATCGATGGCATCGGCAGTGAGGGTCGGCTCCTTCCAGTAGCCGCGCATCATCGCCCGACTGCGCAAACAGACCGTTCCCACTTCGGTCTGCCCCGGGCTCGCCGATGCATCCACCTCGACGACCCGACCCCGCCCGCCGTCGAGTCGCAGTTCCATCTCGACTCCGGCGCCGGGGCTGCCGACAGTGTTGCAGATCACGTCATCGGGATCATCGAGCGATGTGCCAGTCGAGACGCAGGCTTCGGTGCTGGTGTAGCGAACCACGACCGGCACACCGAATCGATCGCGCATAGCCTCGACCATCTCCGGCGGAATGCGGGCGGCGCCCGAGGACACGATGCGCAACGACGAGGTGTCGGTCGCGGCGAGATCGGGATGGGCCAACATCATCTGCCACTGCGCCGGCACCCCCTGACCGACGGTGACGCGCTCTTCCTCGATGAGCCGCAATGCGCCGGCGGCCGTCCACGGCGTCGGACAGATCACCGTGGTGATGACGTACATCAATTCATCCCATACCCGAGTCATGTAACCGACATGAGCGAACGGAAGTGGCGAGAGCCGGCGATCCCCCACCGCCGACAGCGGACCGGCCGCCTGCGCCATCGCTCGCAGGCACGCGTGATCGAACATCGCACCCTTGGGTTTGCCCGTCGTTCCCGAGGTCCAGACGATGGCGAGGAGATCGGTGTCGGCGATGGGCGGCCGATCCGTGAACGGGGAGTCGCCATAGGCAGATCGGAGTTCCTCGACCGACAGGACGGTGACCGACGGGTCGTTCACGACGAGCGCGTCGGTGATGATCACCCTGGGTGAAGAGGTGGCGATGATGTGCTCGGTCTCGGCCGGACCGAGTTTCGGATTCATGCCACTGGCGATCGCTCCGAGTCGGACGATGCCTTGATAGGCCACGGCATACTCGATCGATGACGGCAACGAGATGCCGACCACATCGCCCTGCCGCACACCCAATGCCGAGAGTCGAGTGGCCACGCCATCGGCGAAACGAGCCCACTGAGCGAAGGTGATGCGCGATCTGGTCGCCGCCTCACCGTTGCCGTCCACGAACGCCTCGACATCACCACACTCGGCCACGACCGCGTCGAACAACTCGAGCAGGTTGGCGTACTCGCCGGTGAACGGGGCGCTGGGAAGTGGCATCTCAGGAGTCGGACGACGGGTTCGACGCTGCTTCCATCTCGGCTCGGCCCCGTTCGCGCAGCTCGACCTTCACGACCTTTCCGCTGGCATTGGTCGGGAGGGCGTCGACGATGCGGAAGTGCCGTGGCACCTTGAAGTTGGCCATCGTTTCGCGTGCCCATGCCGAGAGCGCATCGGTGTCGATCGTGACCCCGTCCCGCGCCACGATGAAGGCCATGCCGACCTCGCCCATCCGCTCATCGGGCACACCGACGACCGCCACCTGGGCAATGCCCTCGTACCCCATCAGCAGGTTCTCGATCTCGGCGGGATAGGCGTTGAACCCACCGACGATGAACATGTCCTTCGTGCGATCGGTGATGCGCACGTAGCCTCGCTCGTCCATGATCCCCACGTCGCCGGTGTGCAACCAGCCGTCGGCATCGATGGTTTCGGCAGTGGCCTCGGGGTTGTCGAGATAACCGAGCATCACGTTGTAGCCACGGCACACGATCTCGCCCGCTTCGCCGCGCGGAAGTTCGACGTTGTTCTCATCGACGATGCGCACTTCAGTATCGGGAATGGCTCGACCACTCGTGAGCGCGATGGTTTCGGGATCATCCTCGGCGCGACACATCGTGACGGTGCCAGTGGCCTCGGTGAGGCCGTACGCGGTGATGATCGTGGAGAACGTGAGTTCGTCACGCATGCGCTCGATCATCGACACCGGGATCGCGGCCGCCCCCGTGACCGCAACCCGCAGTGAGGACAGATCGAAGGTGTCGCGGTTCGGGTCATTGAGGATCGAGAGGAACAACGTGGGCGGACCAGGCAACATCGATACCCGTTCGGCCGCGATCGTCGCCAACACCTTCTGCACATCGAACACGGGCTCCGGGATCATGGTGGCGCCCTTCAGGAAGCTGGCGATGATGCCGGACTTGTAGCCGAACGTGTGGAAGAACGGGTTGACGATGAGGTAGCGATCACCCTCGGTCAACCCGACCACATCGGCCCACACTTCGAACACCCGCAACGTCTGCGCGTGCGTGACCATCACACCCTTCGGTGCACCCGTCGTTCCCGAGGTGAACACGAGATCACACAGATCATCGGGCGAGGTTCCGTTCACGCGGGCATCGACCGACTCGATCGGTACGGCCGCACCGGCGTCGAGGTAATCCTGCCAACTCGATGTTCCCCACGGCGCGTCGCCCTTGATCACGACGATGCGACAGTCCCGCTCGATCCCCGTGCCGGCCAGCATCCCCACGTAGTCGTTGCCGAGGAACCCGTTCACACACAGCAGCACCTTCGCCCCCGAACGACGGATGATGTCGGCGGCCTCGATGCCCTTGTACCGGGTGTTGAGGGGCACGAGCACCCATTCGACGATGTTGGGGGCCCAGATGGCAACCCGATCCCCCGGTTCGACTCCGGCAGCGATATGAGCGCGAGCGGCATCGACGATGCGGTCTCGAAGTTGCGGGAAGGTGAGGCGGAGATCACCGTCGACCACGGCCTCGACCTCCGGGAACCGATCCCCCGATGCCAGTACCAATCGACCGATGGTGCCCCAGGTTTCGTCAGCGCGCATGGCCCGGACACTAGCGAGTCCCCGGGGATGGCAGAGTCGAAGGGAGATAGCATGAGGCATGGATCGAATCGCTCTCCGCAGCGCAGCTCTGGCCTCGACAGGTTCCCTCCTCGGCCTCAGCGCCGGTGCTCTCGGTGCTGCACTCGTGGCGACTCCGGCAGGCGCGACGGTCTACACGGTGACGAATCTGAATGACAGCGGAGCCGGTTCGCTCCGTCAAGCGATCACCGATGCGAACGCCAATGCCGGCCTCGACACGATCACCTTTGCCGGCAACGTCACCGGATCCATCGAGCTCGTCCTCGACCTTCCCACGGTCACCGAAGGTCTCACGATCGCTGGACCGGGCTCGGACGTCCTCGCAGTCTCGGGCGGAGGGCTCTACCATGCCTTCACACTCGAAACGAACTTCACCGGCGGTGTCATCATTTCGGGCCTCACGATCACCGAGAGCATGGGCCGCGTCGCCATTGCGAGCGGAGACATCGTCGGTGGGGGTATCGCGGCATTCAACACGGGCGTCGTGCTTGATGACGTTCACTTGGTCGATAACCACGCCGATTCAAACAGCGTCGACACTGCGGGCGGAGGGCTCTACGTCAAGAATCAACTCGGCAGTGGAGACGTCATCATCTCGAACTCCGTACTGACTCGGAACTCGGCACTCTCTACCGTCCAAGGGGATCTCGGAAATGGCGGTGGCGCCGTGATCGAGGCCGACAACGTCGAGATCGCCGACACCGTCATCGACGACAACGATGCGGATTTAGGCGGCGGACTCTATGCGGCTGCTGTTGCCGGCGCGATGGACGTCGAACGCGTCTCGGTCCTGAACAACTACAGCACCTTCTACGGAGGTGGTCTTCTCGTCGGAGGTCACAACGTCAACGTT
>CAZMJK010000024.1:0-6669 GCA_964566555.1 uncultured Bifidobacterium sp.
GGGGCGAACGCGCTTGTCATGTAGTGAAGACCGGGCCACTTGAGCATGAGTTTCACTGCAAGTTCGGTCCACGGTTCGCCACCGTGCATCATCACCATGGTCAGGTCGGGGAAGTCGTAAAGAACTTCGTCGAACTGTTCAACGTGCTGTGGCCAACTGGGCATACGAGGTCCAACGATTCCGCCGTTGATGCAGATCGGAATGTCGAGTTCACAGCAAGTGGCGTAGATCGGGTACATCTTCTTGTCGCCGATACCGACCTGGGGAACCATTCCACTCGGGAAGGTCATGGCGGCCACGATGTTGTGGTCGGCTTTCAGTTGCTTGAGACGTCGAATCGTCTCCATCCCCTGATTCGGATCGGCCGACGCACAAAGGTGGAACCGACCGGGAAAGCGACGCTTCGCTTCGATCGATCGGTCGTTGAGGCCCGTCATGCACTGCTCGATGCCGAAGGCATCCATCTTGTCGATGATCCACTGAGCGACATCGGTATCGGGCGGGACGACGTCGGGAACGTCCTTGAACATGTACTGCGCCGGAAATTCGAATTCCTCCAGCGACTGACGGTCCTTCAAGTTCGCCTTGAAGAAGTCGTACGCCGCCTTCTTCTCCTCGATGCTCGTGTACGGGAACCCCATCCCGAGATCCACGATGCCGATATCGGTCGGCATTGCCATATCGATTCCCCCTGCGGCTGCAGCCCGATCCCCTGATCGGGCAGTCCGCCGAGTGTAGAACCCGAAACCGGAGGGGTTCACCAGAGCACCAACGCCGTCCTAGCGTTCGGGGATGGCCGACCACAGCCTCGATCCGATTCTCGCGTCGATCATCGGCACTCACGCTGCGAAGGGTTCGACCGTGGTGGTCGGCGTCGCCGGCGGGGTGGCGGCGGGAAAGAGCACCTTCAGTGCCTCCGTGGCCGAGTCGATTCGCAACGACGCCGGCCTTGAAGTGGCCATCGTGGCCAGTGACGGATTCCTCTACTCCAATTCCGTCCTGGCAGAACGCGCGATCTCAGACCGAAAGGGATTCCCCGAGAGTTACGACTCCTCAGCCATCGATCGCTTCTTGTCGACCGTGCGGGCATCACGCCCTACCGAGGTACCCGTCTACGACCACCACATCTACGACGTCGTCGAGGCGACCAGAATCATTCCCGTCGTCGACATCGTGTTTTTCGAAGGGGTCAACGCTTTGCGTTTCGACGACCAGATCGATTTCGGCATCTATCTCCATGCCGAGGAGCCATTGCTTCGACGATGGTTCGTTGCCCGCACCACCGCACTCCGTGAGGCGGCGCGCGTGGACTACTCACCCTTCTTCGATCCATGGCTCGACGTTCCCGAGGCGTCCTTCCAGGCGATGGTCGACACCGCATGGGAAACCGTGAACCTCCCGAATCTCGTCGACCACATCGAACCCACCAAGTCGTTGGCTCATGCCGTCATCGAGTGGGATGCTGACCACGCTGTGCGCGCCATCACCTTTACGGAGCATCAATGAGCGATCTCGACCTCATACAACTCGCCACACCGGGGTTCTTCGCGGCAATGGGTCTTGAGAAAGTCGTCCTCGATCGTCAATCGGCGGAGGGCAAGACGGACGCCATCGGTTTCGAGACCCGGGACTCGATCGCCAGCTTGGTCATGGGCACCGCAAGTCTCTACATGCCGCTCGCTCTCAATGCATTGCTGGCACCGGTGACGCAGGGAAAGGGCAAGTACCGGAAGGTTCTAGTTGGCACCGCGGTCGGCGCCGCCGCGGTGACCACGTTGGCCGACGTCATCGCGGCCCGCGACGACGATTCGAAACTCACTCGTCTCGCCCAGCGTGTTCGGCCCTCGACCGGAGTCGCGGCACTCGCTGCCGGCATCATCGCAGGGTCGACGGGTTGGGCTGCTCGTACCTCGGCGCGAAAGCTATGGAACTCCCGAGGGGCGAAACGTGATCTTGGCGGCGGCATCGCCGTGACGGCGGCAGCGTTGCTCGCTTGGGACTTCCTCTACTACTGGAACCACCGCATCCAACATGAGAGCCGGTGGCTGTGGGCGATTCATGTCGTCCATCATTCGAGCGAGCGCTACAACCTGACGACCGCGCTCCGCCAACCGGTCGCCGACGTGTTCGGCATGTTTCTCCCCTACGGGGCACTCGCTGCGCTCGGGTTCCGGCCACGAGTGATCGAGAACGCGCGTGCCCTCAATCTCCTCTATCAGTTCTGGATCCACACCGAGGCCATCGACAAACTCGGTGTCGCCGAGGAGGTCCTCAACACGCCGTCACATCACCGCGTGCATCACGGGGTGCAGTCGCACTACCTCGACAGAAATCACGGTGGCATCTTCATCGTCTGGGATCGACTCTTCGGAACGTTCCAACGTGAGGACGAGCGTGTTCGCTACGGGCTCACCAGGAACATCAAGACGTTCAATCCCCTGCGGATAGCGACTCATGAATATGTCGGCATCATCGGCGATGTGGCGCGTTCGCGGTCGTGGCGCGAACGCTTGGGCCATGTCTTCGCCCACCCGGGCTGGGGAAAGCAGGGCCGAGGCGACGACGCCACCCCGCTCACATTGGCGACGTAATTCTCGAGCGCTCGTCGGCGTTCAACGGGAGCACCACTCTGAAGGTGGAGCCGACCCCTATGGTGGAATTCACCTCGATCCGACCATGATGATGATCCACGATCCTCTTGCTGATGGCCAGACCGAGACCGGAACCACCCAAACGTCTCGCCGCATAGGAATCGTCCTGCCAGAACGGGTCGAAAAGTCGCGCGATCGAGGACGCGGCGATGCCATTGCCCCGGTCGATGACGGAGAACGTCAGGAGCTCATCATCCACAACCTCCGTTCGGATCGTCACCGTGGAGTCTTCTCCTGCGAACTTGATGGCATTTCCAAAGAGATTGACCAATACCTGAACGATTCGATTGACATCACACAGCACCCTGCTCTCGATGTCGTACCGATCCTCTCGCTTGAGCAGGACTCCGCTTCGGTCGGCGATGCCCTGCACACAATCAATCGACTGATCGAGGATCTCGGAAATGAACGAGCTTTCACGATGAAGCTCGAACACACCCGACCCCATCCGCTCGAAGTCCAGCAGATCATCGACGAGGGAGATCATTCGATCGGAATTGGTCCGCGCAACGCGAAGAATCTCGAGTGCATCATCCGACAGAGTGGCAACGATGCCGTCCTCGAGAAGCCCCAGCGAGGCCGTAATCGATGTGAGCGGCGTACGCAACTCGTGCGACACCATGGCAAAGAACTCGTCCTTCATCACCTGCAGTTCGCCAAGACGATTCAGTTCCAATCTCTGGATGCGGATCTTGAGTCGTGACTCATCGAGCTCCATTGTCGCAACGATCGCCTCCGCAACGGCCTTGATCGCATCGATCTCGTTCGACCTCTGACTCTTTCGGGGTGCCGAATCAGTCACACAGAGCGTGCCCAAACGATGACCATGTGAGTTGATGAGTGGCGCGCTTGCGAAATACCTGATCCTGCGGAACGACGTGACGAGAGGATCCGCCGAGAACCTCTCATCGCCCACCAAATCGGAAAGAACGATCGCCTCATCACCTTCCAGGGCGAACATCACGATCGGAGACTCGATCGATGGGTCGAGAGGCACCAGTGCTACGTCGCCGTCCTCAAAATCGGCCACGCCTCCGAGGACCAGAACCGCGGTATCGCACTGCATCAGATCGGCCGCCAGCCTCACTAGATGATCGAATGAGGACGGAGCAATGTTCTCCGGTGTCGCTGCGAGTAACGCAACGAGGTGTTCGGCGATCTCGTGATCCACATCACAAGAATCATGCACTGACGGCTCGTTTTTCGACACGCGCCATCTTGGACCACAGTTTCGTCAAATTCTGAGTCGATTCGTCGTCATTCCCGATTCGCAACCGTTCCGCACCTGCGACGAGCGCAATCCGGGACCCCCCGGAACCGATCGGTGATTAGCCTGCAATCGAAGACGGAAAGGCGGTATGCCATGGCGTCACCAAACAATGTCCCTTCGATCCTCATCATTGAAGACGAGCCCGACATTCGTCGTCTCATCGGTATTCGATTGCGTCACGCCGGATACGAACCGTTGGAGGCAGGCGACGGCATCGAAGGACTCCGGATCCTGCACGAACGACGTCCGTCGCTGGTGATCCTCGATATCGGGCTTCCGGGGATGGACGGATGGCAGGTTCTCCAACGAATTCGGGACCTCACCGCGACACCAGTGATGATTCTGTCAGCGCGGGGTCTCGAAGCAGAGAAGGTACGTGGTCTGCAATGCGGCGCTGACGACTACGTGACCAAACCGTTCGGCCATCAGGAACTCGTCGCACGTATCGGCGCGCTTCTCCGTCGCGCCACCGAGGAGGACGACCCCCAGACCGAGTTCGTCGACGCGCGACTGCAGATCGATATTCGCTCCCGTTCTGTCGTCGCCGATGGGATTGATGTGCAACTCACTCCTGGCGAGTTCCGTCTGTTGCTCGCCTTGGTGCAGCACGTCGGCCAGATCCTCTCGCCCGAACAACTTCTCCGTCTGGCCTGGGATGATCCGACGAGTACGAACACCTCGCGGGTGAAGTTCACGGTGCTTCGACTGCGTCGCAAGCTTGGTTGGGACATTCCCGAGACCTCTCCGATCGAATCGGTGCGCGGTTTCGGCTACCGCTATCGCGTACTCGCCGAAGATCACGTCGTCGCAACGGCTGCGAACTGACGCCCCGCGGGCGGAGCGCGAAATCGCGGTCGCCGGATTGGGCGGGTCATCCGACGACCGCGTGTGGTGCGTCTCTCAGGCGGTCGAATCCATCCTGTCGACCGATCCGGTCAACATCGGTGGGGACCCTCCAGCGCTGAGGCGCTTCCACATCTGCCCCTAGTACGCCAGACCGAAGTTGCGACTCGGTTCCCCTCGAAGTGCCTCCCGGTTGCCGAAGTCACCACCACTGCCGACACCGTCGAGCGGGGAAGTTGCTCAGATCGAGTTCGTGGTGAGCAACGCGATGAGTCGATCGACTGACGCATCGGCCCACGCGTTCAATGTCGATTCATCGGTGCCTCCGATCGGATGCGGAAGCACCAACAACCGCGTGTCAGGCGCCCCGAAGCTTCGGGACAAGGTCCTCGCCACCGGTTCGAACTCCGTCGTGGTCATGACGACGGTGGGCTTCCCGTGACGTTCGAGCTCGATGGCGTCGTGCAGCGAGTACGCCGTGCACGATCCGCAGTCGGCCGCACCCGTGAGTACGACATCGGCCTCCGAGAGAAGCAATTCGAGCCGGTCCTCGGCCAATGGAATGGCAGCGTTGGCCGACAGGCCCCGGGGGCCCTTCTTCGTCACCACCGATATCACCGCTCCCGTTCGAGCCGAAAGCGACTCCGCCGCTCGAGTCATCACCACATCGGCATTCGGTTTTCCGTTGTCGAGCACTGCGACACGCATCCCCTTCAACGATGAGGGCGACGTCGCCAGCATCGTGGAGAGCGGTCCGGGCTCCGAATCGGGCAAGTACACCGAAACACTCATGATCAACCCTCCACCGGCACAGTTGCGCTTCGCGTCATCCCCCAGGACGGCACCACCAACGAATGTTTCCCCGGACCGCCGGCGACCAACACCTTTATGTTGTCGGCATCTCCGGTCATCGGGAGCAGCTCGGAATCGGCGACTGCCTTCATCCAATTCGCCCACGCCAGTTCCTGGAAATGTTTCCGGAAGAGCGATGCGGGGAGGCGGGCACGATTGAACAGGTAGCTGGAAACATCGCGTCGTGTCATCGCTCGTTCAGCAAGACTCGCTGCGTGCTCAGGACCGAGAACGATGAAGTATTCGGCTTGACTGATCGGAGCATTGTTCTGTCCGAGTGAGATCATCGCCGAAGCGATCTTGTCGAGGATCAACCCCGGGTCCCCCGATGCCTCGGCATCGTGCACATTGTGGGGACCTTCACCACAATGAACGGTGACCGCGCTCGGCGAATCCACACCGCGTGACAGTGGAAACGATTCCCACGGCGTGGCATCGAGATTCTCTGCCGCGCAGAACGTGTACTTCGCCGGCTGTCCATGGGTGGCCGCATCACCGAAACCGGGTTTGGCCCCGGCAACATGGAGGAGGACCAGGCGCACCGCGCGCCCGACCGTGGCATTGGCCCGGTTGCCCGGACCAAACGCGCCCACGCCGCTGTTGAACCCCGCCGAGTTCACGATCTCGCCGTGCACGATGATCATCGGTGCGACCAGGTGGGTCGTGGCATTGACACCGCGCAGATTCACCTCCGGTCGAGCGAGTGCCCGCAGCGCACTCAGCACCACCGGATACACCGCAGGCGGGCAGCCGGCCATGACGGCATTGATGGCGACCACGCGCCGAGTGACGATTCCCGATCGGGGTTGGAGCGTGAACAGAACCTCGTCGGGGTCACCACTGGCGCACTCCAGCATGGCCTCGACCCTTGCGCGTGTGGGCGCCACGATGGGCAGTCCGTCTCCCAGTCCCCGCGATTCGAGGAGGGCATACAGCGACTCCGGTGACTCGTCGGCAATGTCGACGAACTCTGGCGTGTAGGTGTCCACCTGCGACTCCGACCTCGTGCTCGGCGCCATGAAGTTCCTTCACCCCTTCTATCGTAATGCTCCG
>CAZMJK010000024.1:6679-14750 GCA_964566555.1 uncultured Bifidobacterium sp.
GCACGTCGCCCCCTGACGACGTAACGTTCGTGACCCTATTGCAGTCCGCTGTTCTGGGGCCGACGAATCGGCTCCACTCCACCACACCGAGGAGTTTCAATGCCCACCAGCGCCGAAGTTCTGCCTCTGCTCGAGCGCTACTGCTCGGCCATGACCAATCACGATCGTGAAGGATGGCTCGACTGCTTCACCGACGATGCCCGCCAGGAAGACCCGGTCGGCGCTCCCGTCAACGTCGGACGAGAGGCCATCGGCGCATTCTTCGATGCCAACATCGCCGACATCACCCTTTCCGTCGCTGCTCCGCCGATCGTTGTCGGCAATGAGGTGCTCGCGTTCTTCCGTGTCGACCTGATGATGGGCGATCAGAAGATGGAGTTGCCACGAATCGTCGACCACATCCTCCTCAACGACGAGGGGACGAAGTTCACGAGTCTTCGCGCCTTCTTCGACTACTCCGAACTTCGTCAAGTCTGATCGGCCCGTCGTGGTCGTCGACGCTCATACCCACGTCGCTTCGGTCGAAACCGATGTCGATGAGGATGTCTGGTGGGGTGCGGGTGCCTCGATCGACGATCTGCTCTCGGTCCTCGATCAAGGACACGTCCATCAATCGGTGATCGTCCAGGCGATCGGCGCCCACGGGTACGACTGCGCGTACGCGATCGAATCGGCAACGGCGAATCGTGAGCGATGCTCGCTCGTCATCGCCGTCGACATGCACGATGACCAACCGGCAGTCACGATCGAGTCGATGATCGATGCTCTTGGCGACGAGGTACCGCTTCGGGGCATTCGTCTGTTCGGCGTCGATGGCCGAGACCCGGTCTGGCTCGCCGACGGACGTGCGGCGGCGGTGTGCGATCTCGCCGCCGATCTTGAACTCACGATTGTCCCCACACTTTTCTCCGACCGATTCGAAGAACTGCGCGAACTCGTGCAAACCTTTCCGTCAGTGCCGTTCGCTCTCGACCATTGCGGGTTTCTCGACATGGGCGATGACAAGTCCGAAGCCCGACTTCTCGAACTGTCAGACCTCGACAACTTTCATCTCAAAGTCACTTCCCATGTTTTGGCTGCCGCCGAACGCGACGAGGGCGATCCCGCACCTATCGTCGAACGACTTGCGGAGAGGTTTGGCACCCGTCGCCTCTGCTGGGGATCGGACCACCCACAGGATCGGCGCCACGACTACGCCAGCAAGATCGAACTTGCGCGTCATGCCACACGCTCGTTCAGCGATGCTGAACGCGACATCTTCTTCGCGACGACCGCAGCTCGGTTGTTCTTCCCGAGCTGAGGAACGTTCAGCCGAATTCGTTGCGGAAGGCGCGCACGACCTCGGAGTAGACGTCGAGGGCTTGTTCGTACTGTTCCGGATGGTTCACTGTGACTCGAAGATCGGTCACCCCTGCTTCGACCATGGGTCGCGATGCCGCCATCGTCGCCACGAGGTCGAGATCGCCCTCGGCATTGCGAACCGCAGCGGCATGACCCTGCACCTGGAACGACGGATCGCCGCCAGCCTTTTCGACCGCGGCCCGCAGTTTCGGGATGGCGTTGGGGAGATCGGCTCCGTCGGCACCCCACGGGATCCAACCCGATCCGAACGCCGCCAAGCGGCGAATCACTCGGGCGTTGATCGTTCCGCTGATCCAGATCGGCACGCCTCCGGCCTGACGGGGCTTCGGCATCTGGTGGATCCGCTCGAACGAGAGTTCCGGAGACGAATAGTTCGCCACCTGCTCACGCCACAGCACCTGACACACCTCGAGTGTGTGATCGAGGAGACGACCGCGGTTGTCGTAGTCGAGACCGCAGGCGTCGTACTCCTCCTTCTGCCAACCGACGCCCACTCCGAGCTCGAGACGCCCATCGGTGAGCACGTCGATCGTGGCCGCCTGCTTGGCCAGGACCGTGGGCGTGCGCAGCGCCGCGATGAGAATCGCCGTGTTGAGTCGCACTCGACTCGTGAGCGCACCCATCGCCGTGAGCACCGTGAGCGGTTCGAGCCAATTGCCGTCGGAATCGGTCGGCTGCTTCCCTCCGGCGGCGCCACCCTTCTTCGGATCTCCATATGCCTCGAGATTCTCGCCGTAGGCGACGTGGTCGCTCACTGCGATGCGATCAATACCAGCGAGGTCGGCAGCACGAGCCTGATCGAGGATGTAGGCGAACGAACCGGGATCGTCCTGTCGGAACGTGCGAAGTTGAACGGAGACCTGAGGAGTCGTCATGGGTTCATGCTGCCACGTCCGGGAAGTTCCGTGTCGATGACGTGGCGAAGGGTCGGTTTCGTCTAGAACCATGAAGTGACTCCACTCTGGGCACAGCTTGCCGGTGCCGCCGCCGCTCTCGCATCCATCACCAGTTCCTCGACGCAGACGGCTCGACTCTTCCGAGTGCGCACCGCCGACGGCATCTCCCCCACCACCTGGGTGCTTCTGTCACTGTCATCGCTGGCATGGTTCGCCTACGGCGTGGTGGTGCGTTCACCACAACAGTTCATCGCCAACGGCTCATGGGTCGTGCTGCTGATTCCGCTCACGTGGTTCATGCTCCACGACCAACCCCGACGCGCTCGCATCGGCGCCGAGTTGCTGCTCCTCGTCGTTCTCGCGGGACTTCTTGCTCTTGGAACGATCAACGAGAACATCCCCGGATGGATCGGTATGCCGGCGTCGCTCGCGGTCAGCGTCCCGCAGATTCGCTACACGCTGAAACACGGACGAGGACCGGGTATCTCCGTCTTCGCCTGGTCGTTTCTCGCCGCCAGTTCCTACCTGTGGTTCACCTACGGCGTCGGTGCCAGTGAACTTCCCGTGATCGTGAACTCGGGCCTCACTGCGCTCCTCGGCACGATCGTCGTCGCGGCGCTGCTCGTTCGACCCACCCCGGTTTCCGACTCACTGATCGAGTCGGCGAGCGATGCTGACTTCGTGACCGGCGGGATCGAGGATGTGGAAGTAGCGCTCTCCCCAGACAGCATCTGACGGCACCATCGACGGTGTGAAGCCAGCGGCGACGAACGCGTCGTAGGTCGCATCCACATCGTCGACCCAGAGAATGAAGCGTCCCCATACCCGCTCGGGTCGAACCCAGGTCGGTTCCAACTGCAGGTTCAAGAACTGACCATCGGTGATCTTGAACGTGGTGAACGAGGACGCGGCACCACCGAACACGATCTCGGGGGCGACCACGGAATAGAACTCGACCGTGGTGACCATGTCGTTGGTCACCACGGTGATGGCGCTGATCGACTCGGCATGACGGGCCATAGACCCCTATTCAGTCACAGTTCCATCAGCGGTGTCTCACCGAGATGCCATCGTCTCCTCACTCCCCGGTGCACATTTCGAACGACTCCGTGCGTTCCCTTCCCATCGACGACCCGCTCGCACCGCCGAACCGAGTCCTCGATCACCCCTATCCCCCGACTCAGGAGTCGCCCATGAACGAACCCGAACGCCCCACGTCCATCGCCGCAGGTCTTCCCGCATTCATCCCACTTCCCGAGCCGCCGCCATTCGACGACATCACCGTTCAACGAGCGATCGGCGCGCTGTGCGGGGCTGCGGTCGGCGATGCACTCGGTGCGCCGTTCGAGTTCCTCTCGGCTGGTTCCTATCGCAACCGATTCCCCGAACCGGTCCTCGGCGGCATGGGTGAGATGTGCGGTGGCGGAACGTTCAATTGGCAGCCCGGCGAATTCACCGACGACACGCAGATGGCGGTGGCCCTCGGCCATTCGATCATCGCCTCGGGCGGCTTGCACGCTGACGATGTCTGGGAGCGCTTCGTGGCCTGGCGCCGCAGCGCGAAGGACTGCGGGATCCTCACCCGTCGGGCATTGGCCCTCTCCGATTGGGTCGATGCCGCCGAGATCGCCCACAACACATTGGGTCGGAGCGGCGCCAACGGGGCACTGATGCGCGTCGTTCCCGTCGCACTCGCCTGGAGCGGCTCCGACGAGGCCACGTTGATGACGGCCGCTCGAGCCCAGGCCGCTCTCACCCACTTCGACCCCGCGGCCGGGTGCGGCGCGGCGATCGGCGCCGCCCTCATTCGTCGAGCGGTACTCGGGGAAGACCCCATCGCCGCGATTCCTGAAGTGTTGGCTCAGGTTACGCCCGCCGAACGTCAACGATTCGCCGAGATGCTCGACGCGTCGTGGGAACCGCACCGTAGCGATGACCCTTCGAATGGATCGGTGTGGACGTGCTTGGCGCAGGCCGTGTGGTCGGTTCGTCACCACGATCGGTTCGACGATGTCTTGGTGGCGGCGATTGAGTTGGGTGGCGATACCGACACGGTCGCCACCGTCGCGGGCGCCATCGCCGGCGCCCGCGACAGCATTCAGGCCATCCCGTCACGGTGGTTGACCTACGTCAATGGTGAGGTCGACACACCCGATGGCGTGGTTCGCTTCGACAACGCGTCGTTGCAGGATTTCGCCCGGGCCCTTCTCGGTCGCGGTCCGGTGAAGGCCACACCAACCGAGACACCCGCTGGTCCTGCCGAAGTGGCACCGGGGCTGTACGCCGCCAATTTAGGAGGAGCAGCAACCGTCCCTCCATCGTGGGGTGTGGTGTCGCTGTGCCGCACGTTCGGCCTGTTCGAACAGCACGATGCCCGCCGCGAGGTGTACTTGATCGATCAGGCTGGTCCGGCCAACGCCGATGCCGCGGCCGTCGTACGCGATGCCGTCGACACGGTTGATGCATTCCTGGCCGATGGACGCAACGTCGTTGTGCATTGTCACGGCGGCCACAGTCGAACGGGGCTCGTCCTCAAAGCTTGGGCGATGCGCACGCATGGCTACACCGAGCGCGAAGCACACACGTGGTTGGCACAACGTTGGGATCAGTACGAGGACTACCAACAGTCGTTCATCGAGTTGCTCGAGGCGCATTGGTGATCACCGCATCCATCGAATGCGTGGCACCAAACGACATCACTCCTCAGATTTCAGCGCCTTCACCGAGAAATTCTCGTACCAGGAATCGGTGTGCTTGAGAACCTCTCGTGGTCGCAACAGTGGTGGATGCAATGTGTCGGCGCCACCGCGCCGAAACCGCCGTGCCGGTCGTCCACGGGTGGCCGGCGCTGCGATCACCGGAAACTCGCTCTCGACCTCGATCGACTCGTCCGGTTCGATGAAACCATCGATGAGCAACACGCGTTTGTTGAACGTCGCCCGATCGACACGGCAATCCCAGACCGCTTCGCAGACATGGCGGAGTTCGGTGATGGTGAACGAGTCGGGGCACAACTCGAGTGCCGCCGAGGTTTCCTCGATGAGCACCCGAACGAACTCGATGGCATCGCCAAGGATCTGCTCGTGATCGAAGGCGAGCGTCACCTCGCCGCCCAGGATCCTGCGAACAGGAACGATCTCCACTGCGACGGCATCGGTTCCGGCCTCGAGAGCGGTATCGATCGACGCAAGGGCGGCATAGGCCACCGTCACGACCCGCATGCGCGGATCACGACCGGGATTGCCGTACACACCGAACTGGTGGATCGCCGATTCAGAAAGCTCGAGACCCACCTCCTCGCGCAACTCACGAAGGGCGGCCGCGGGCAGATCCTCGTCGATGTGAACGAACCCTCCGGGAAGGGCATAGTCGCCGGCGTGGGTGTCACCGCCCCGCACCACGAGCACGGCAGCCAGTTCCTTGCGCGGCACTCGACCCGATTTCGGGGGCACCGGCAGGTCGATCAGTGTGAGGACGGCCAGGTCCACCGTGACGGCGAAGGGCGGGAACGCCCTTGGGTCATAGGAATCGGGTGACGATGCGCCGGCCATGACCATGAATTATTGACGATATTTGACACAATAACGAATCTGTGTCATTATGACGGTGTTGACAGCAAATTGTTCTCCCGGCAGAGACCGAGATCCGGGGACCGAAATGCACTGTCACAGGGGCCGGAGAGACTGCGGCCCATCCCATCAACACCGGCGGCGGGCGCTGGCCGGAGACAAGGAGACCTACTTGGCACATCACCTCATCTCTTCCCCCGAGAACGACCCCGAGCTCTTCGGCGCACGGGTCTACACCACCGCCTACCGACTGGCGCAGGCTCGATTCGAGCGAGGCAGCGATGCCGGAGCCCACGACATCGCCATGTTGGTCTTCCTCCAGTTCTGGACCAACCCCGCCCGTTGGATGGCGACCTACTCGGCCGACGTCTTCGCGGCCGTGGCCCTCTCCAATCGCGCCGAGGACTGGCGGCGCAGTGAGCGCATCCAACGCGGCCAGGGCGCGCATCTCATCACCCGCAACGGCGTGGCCGGTGCCCGTCGTGAAATGGCCTCGTTCGATGCGATCGCCGAGCACATCGGTGAAACCGTCGGAAGCGAACACGACGTTGCCGACAGTGCCAGCACCACCGTCATCGTCACTGAGGCACTGATGTTGCTCACCGAGTTGCAGCGCACACTGCTGTGGCGTGTTGATCACGACGGCTACACCGTCGTCGAGGCGGCTGCCGATCTCGGCAAGAGTCGTGCGTACTGCCAGCGCGAACTCGGCAAGGCTCGCCAGACCGTTCGTGAGTACGTGATCGCGGCGTAACGCGTCGCTTGTCGGTCCGCTGCGAAACGCGCGGGCCAACGTGCGCCATCACGCGCACGACACCGTGTGCACGAACGGTGCACATTTCGGAAGGTTCCCTACGTTCCTTCCTTGTAACGGCGGAAACACATCAAGGAGGTTGCCCCATGGCAATCGAACAGTTGGAACGGGCCTCCATCGGACGCCCGCTTACCCGGGGCGGAGTCTCGTTCTTCCCCATCTACCTCCACGGCGGCTCGGAGATCGAGATCGCACCACGTCCAGCCGACGTGCAGATCACCGAACAGGGTCACGCCGAAGTCCCCACCATCACCGTCACCAATCCGGGCCGTCTCCCGACACTGCTCGTCGAGGGCGAAACCGTCACCGGCGGTCAGCAGAATCGGGTGCTGAACGTCTCGGTGTTGGTTCCCGGTGGGGCCACCATCAATGTGCCGGTCTCGTGTGTCGAGGCCGGACGCTGGGAGGGTGGTCGCTCTCGTTTCGAACGCGGCCAAACCTTCGCACCCCGTCGTGTACGACGAGTGAAGAACGCCACGGTGAGTGACTCGATTCGCCGGGAGGATCGGAAGTACTCCGATCAGGGTGCCGTCTGGGGAACGATCGATTTCGAACTCGATCGACTCAACGTTCACTCGTCGACGCGAGCGCTCCACGCGTCGGAGATGACCTTCGAGGCCGACCACCGTCTGGCCGACGCGGTCGAGGAACTGACCCAGCTCGGTCCCCTCCCCGGCCAATGCGGCATCGTCATCGGACACGGCCGACGCATCGTGTCGGTCGAGGTGTTCGCCACTCCCGAATTGTTGGCGGCGAACTGGAGCGCTCTCGTACGGGCCGCGATGCTCGACCTGCCCGGTCATATCGAAGGGCGTCCGTCGGTCTCACGGGCCCTTCGATTCGTGAACAAGCTGGCCACCGCACAGGGCACCGCATCGGCCGGTGTCGGTCTCGGCGAGGAGCTGCATGTTCGCACCTCGCGGCTGGTTGGTCAGGCGCTCACCCTCGACGGTGTGATCGTGCACGCCAGCGCATTCGCTCTCGCCGCCTGATCGGCGTCGAGACACAAGTGGCGGGAGCCAGGCGGGCCGTCCCCGGCGGAGGGGGCGGCCCGATCCCGTTTTCCGTTCGATCAGCTGGGCGCCGACAGGCGCCACCATGCGCTGTAGCGCCCACCGGCGGCCAGCAATTCGTCATGGGATCCGCTTTCGACGATGTGGTGATCGGCCACGACTGGGGTGCCATTGCGGCGACCGGACTTGCCGCGATGCCAGACAGCCCATTTCAACGGGCGGTGGTCATGTCGGTGCCGCCGTCGGCTGCGCTTCGGCCTCTGCGCCGCGGAGTGTTGAAGCTGGTGCCGGCACAATTGGTCCGCAGTTGGTACATCAGCTATTTCCAGTTGCCTTTCCTGCCCGAGCGGTCCTCATCATGGGTCGTGCCGCTGCTGTGGCGGCGGTGGTCGCCCGGGTACTCCGCCGAGCAGGATC
>CAZMJK010000025.1:0-14542 GCA_964566555.1 uncultured Bifidobacterium sp.
ATCAAGTACGCCAATACCCGCGGTAGCGAGAAGGTCATGTATTGCGGCTACTTCCCGGCCGGTCTCAGTCTCGAGCGCCAGTTCTCTGACATGCCCAACGTTCCATTCAATGAGAATGTTTGGCCGAAGTTTCTTCGGGAGAATGCGATCAGAGTGTTCAAGCTCGATCAGGACAGGTAGATCGTCATGAAGATCGAGTCGGGAATGGTCGCAGTGGTGACCGGTGCAGGTAGTGGTATCGGCCGGGCGCTGGCGGAAAAGGCGGCACAGTCGGGAATGCGCGTCGTTGCCGCCGATATCGAGCAGCCTCGGCTCGACGACACTGTTGCTGCGCTCGGTCAGATCGGCGCAGAGGCCATCGGGGTTCGCACCGATGTTTCCATCGAGGAAGACGTGCAGCAGTTGGCCGATGCCGCCTTCAACCGTTTTGGTCAGGTGAATCTTCTCTGCAACAACGCCGGCGTCTTCAGCGGCGGGCTCATGTGGGAGCGCACGATGGCCGACTGGCGCTGGGTGATGGGTGTCAATGTCGACGGGATCATCCATGCGGTTCGGGCATTTGTTCCCCGAATGCTCGACGCGGAGACACCCGGTCACATCGTGAACACGGCGTCGATGGGTGGACTCGTGACCGGCGCGTATTCCGGCCCCTACTTCACGTCGAAATTCGCGGCGGTCGGCCTCACCGATTGTTTGGCCCAGGATCTCCGCACGACAGGCAAGAACGTCGCCGCCTCGGTGTTGGTGCCGAGCCTGATAAATACCAATATCGGAACCTCCGGGCGTAATCGTCAGGAGCGTTGGATCGATCGAGGTCGTGAAGCGACCCCTGATGCCGAATTTGTGGAAGCGATGCTGGCGGACTCCACCGCAGGAGGTATGGCCCCGACCGAAGTGGCCGACATCGTGTTCGACGCGGTGGAAGCCGGGAACTTCTGGATCCCGACGCAACCGAGCTATCACGAGCAGATCCGCGCTCGGCACGAGGACATGCAGAATCTGCGTCTGCCCGTTCCACCGCTCCTCGATTGAGGCCGAACGCGAAGCGACACCCGGTGAAGGGTGTCGCTTGCTGGTAACGGCGGCTGCGAGCCGCAGGGATCAGTTGGTGGGAGCGGAAGGTGCCGAGATGCCGCAGGTTTGAGCGGCACTCTTGAGTTGGGTCTTGAACGCAGCCCGCTGCTCGGCGGTGAGAGGAGCCTCGGGACGCGTCACACCGTTACTCACGAGACAGTCGCGCTGTTCCTGGGTGAGTTGTGCAAGGCGACCCCTGATCTGTGCTCGGCGAGTGGGCAGCGTGATGCCGCAGTTGGTGGCGGCTTCGGTGATCGCTGCGCGCTGTTCGGCCGTCGGCCGGCCTTGGGGTTTGGTGATTCCCTGTGCCGCGAGGCAGGCCTTCTCCTCGCTGGTGAGTCGTGGTGCTGATTGGTTCGAGTTCCGATTCGTCCCGATGGCACCAGCGGCGTTCGCGGCGACGACGCCGGTGAGCCCCACCACGCCGATGGTGCCGGCGGCGATGAGGGTGCGGATCTTCGAATGTTTCATGGCTGACCTCTTCCAAGTCTCTCTGGGAGTCCGCCGGAGAAGCCCAACGGAACGACGTCAGGGTGGAGGACGGATCTCAAATCTCCGCCAACGTACCCTTGAGATCTGCTGGACCATTCGCTCTCAAGAGGATCTCAAGGTTTCCTTGAGGTTCGACTCAGTCCCGGTAGGCAGGGTGTGCCCGTGACAGTTCAACCCAAGGTTCTCGTCGTCGATGATGAGGAGAACATCTCCTTCCTCGTTTCCTCTGCCCTCAAACTCGATGGGTGTGAGGTACGAGTTGCGGCAACGGGGAGTGACGCCGTTGATGCCGCTGACAAGTTCGCCCCAGATGCCATCGTGCTCGACGTCATGCTTCCCGATTTCGATGGGTTCGAGGTGCTGCGTCGCATCCGAAACTCAGGATGCGAAGCTCCGGTGTTGTTCCTCACTGCTCGCGTCGACACCGATGACAAGGTGCGGGGCCTGAGAGCTGGTGGCGACGACTACATCGAGAAGCCCTTCGTTCTCGAGGAACTCGTCGCACGAGTACAGGTCCAGCTCCGCCGACGGGGGGCATCGCCGCTCTCGTCCCGGATCCAGATCCATGATCTCGTGATCGACGATGATGCCCATCGGGTGTGGCGAGGGGAGACCGAAGTCTTTCTCTCGGCAACCGAGTACCGGCTTCTCTTCTGTCTCGCGTCGAATGCGGGTCGGGCAGTCACGCGTGCACAGATTCTCGACCACGTCTGGCAGTACGACTTCGATGGCGAGTCGTCGATCATCGAGTCGTTCATGTCCAACCTCCGCAAGAAGGTCGACAACGTCGAACCCAAACTGATCCACACGGTTCGTGGGATCGGCTACAGCATTCGGGAACCAGGATGACGCTTCGCACACGAATGATCGCGGCGTTCGTTGTCGTCTTCGTTCTGCTCGTCGGAAGCAACGTCGTCGTCACACTCGTGCAGCGGTCGTACCTGATGCGTCAAGTCGATAAGCAGCTCGAGACCATTGCGGCTGCTCCCGGTGGAATCATTGCTCGCATATCGGCCGCCACGAATCGACCGAATGCGCAAGCGGAATTGCGGAATGACTTCTCGGAGTTCTATCTCGGTCGTCGGCTGGCAAACGGGTCACTACAGACGTTCGTTGCTCCCGTGAGTGATCCCGAACTCATCCCCGAGCTCCCATCCGACCCCACCCTTGGCGAGCCAGTCACTGTTGCGACGAGTGCGGGGACGACGGGCAAGATCCGAATCGTCGAGACGAGATTGGCGGACGGTTCGATCGGAGTGATCGGTCTTTCATTGGCGAACGCCGAACAAGCTGTGCGTCGTCTGTTGCTCACCCAGGCCATTGCGTCGTTCGTTGTGTTGAGTGTGTTGGGTCTCGTGATGTTCTGGGTCTTTCGTCTCGGCATTCGCCCTATTCGGCGTATGACTGAAGCTGCAGATGCGATTGCTGCAGGTGCGGTCGATGCTCGAGTGGATGTTCCCGCGAACGGAACAGAAGCGGCCCGGCTCGGCCGTGCACTCAACACCATGATTGACACGACCCAGAATTCTGAGGCTCGCCTCCGACAATTCGTTTCTGATGCCTCACACGAACTTCGGTCCCCGCTCACGACGCTTCGGGGATACTCGGCGCTCTATGAAGCGGGTGGATTCAGCGACAAAGTCGATCTCGACGACGCCATGCGGCGAATCGGGAATGAAGCGGCCCGAATGAGCCGAATCGTGGACGATCTTCTTCTCCTCGCCAAACTCGATGAATACGGGGCTCCTGCTCCGGAGCAAGTTGAACTCGGTGTGCTCTTGCGTGATGTGGCGTCAGATATTGCCGTGGTTCAACCCAACCGCCCGGTGGTCGTCGACTGTCCAGAGCCGGTGATCGTCATGATCGACCGTGATCATGTGACGCAGGCGATCACTGCGTTCACGACCAATGCGTTGCGCCATAGTGACGAGAGCGCAGAGATCACTCTGAGCGCAGTTGCCAGGGAGGGGCGGGCCCGGGTCGAAGTTCGCGATCGCGGTCCCGGGATCACTGAAGCCGATCAGCCGAGGCTCTTCGATCGCTTCTATCGAGCCGATGCCGGTCGGTCTCGAGCGACGGGCGGTAATGGCCTTGGACTGGCCATCGTCGCGTCAATCATTTCCAGCAACAACGGAAGCTATGGCGTCCAGTCCGTCGTCGGTCTCGGTTCCACCTTCTGGTTCGAACTCCCCCTGGCCACCGACCTGCGGAGCGCGTAAGCGCAGGAAACTCCCGAGTTCGGGCACTACGGTCGAATTTCGAATCGTTCTTCGTCCAGAGTCGAGTGAGGTTGCACCTTGTCGGTTACCGAGCACACCATTGCCCATCAACGCGCCGTCACGATGGAACTCCCTTTCGATGATGAACGGGATTTCGTCGATGCTCGTCGGGGCTTTCTCGCCGCCCTCGATGACACACTGATCACTGCGACCGATGGACGAATCGCGTGGGACCTGGGTCCGTATGGCGATGTGTCGGGCACTGCGCCCGAAACGGTGAATCCCAGTCTGTGGCGACAGGCGCAACTGGATCTCATTCACGGGTTGTTCGAAGTGGTTCCAGGCATCTACCAGGTGCGTGGACTCGACATCTCGAACATGACGCTGGTCGAGGGCACCGAAGGCGTCATCGTCATCGATCCGCTGGTCTCATGTGAGACAGCTGCTGCGGCACTTGCGCTCTACCGCTCGGTGCGCGGTGACCGTCCGGTCACCTCCCTCATCTACACCCATAGTCATATCGACCATTTCGGCGGCGCGGCAGGTGTCGTCCCCGACGGCGATGCGGGTGACATCCCGATCGTCGCCCCCGAGCACTTCACTGAACACGCCGTCAGCGAGAACTTGCAGGCGGGTGCGGCGATGAGTCGGCGCGCGACCTACATGTATGGAACGTTGTTGCCGCGCGGTCCTGAGGGGCAGATGACTTGCGGCCTCGGACCGGCTCCGAGTTCCGGCACGCTTTCGTTGCTTCCACCGACCGTCGAGATCACCCACACCGGCCAGGAGTTGGTACTCGACGGCGTGCGCATCGTGTTCCAGATGACGCCGGGCACCGAAGCTCCGGCCGAGATGAACTTCTATTTTCCGGACTTTCGAGCGTTGTGCATGGCGGAGAATGCCACGCACAACCTGCACAACATCGTGACGCTCCGTGGGGCTCTCGTCCGTGATGCACATGCATGGGCCGGTTTCCTCGACGAGAGCATCGCGATGTTCGCAGCCGAAAGCGATGTGAGTTTTGCGTCACATCATTGGCCGACGTGGGGGAGCGACAACATCGTCGATTATCTCGCGAAACAACGCGATCTCTACGCCTATCTCAATGACCAGACGCTGCGGTATCTCAATCGCGGATTCACCGGTGCGGAGATCGCGGAGATGATCGAACTTCCCCCATCACTTGCGAGTTCGTGGCATTGCCGGGGCTATTACGGCTCGGTGAGCCATAACGTCAAGGCGGTCTACCAGCGCTACATGGGCTGGTTCGATGGAAACCCGGCCCACCTCTGGCCCCATCCCCCCGAACAAGCCGCCGTGCGCTACGTCGAGTTCATGGGCGGTGCCGATGCGGTCTTGGCGAAGGCGGAGCGCTCCTATGCCGAAGGTGATTATCGGTGGGTGGCGGAGGTGGTCAATCACGTGGTGTTCGCCGATCCCACGAACGTCGCAGCTCGTGAACTGCTGGCTCGCACCTATACGCAGATGGGATATGCCCAGGAGAATGCGACATGGCGCAACTTCTTCCTGACCGGTGCTCAGGAACTGCGGGGGAGCAACGTGGAAGGGCCTGCCGGTCAGAACGCACTTGCTCTGATGGCGCACATTTCGGTCACGCAGGTTTTCGACGCGATTGCGATTCGCATCGATGGCCGGAAGGCCGCCGAGATGCGGTTTTCAATCAACTGGACGATCACCGATACCGGCGAACGGTACTTGCTTCGACTCGAAAACGGAGTGTTGTCGAATGCCTCGAACCGGCACACCGACGATGCTGTGTTGTCTGTTGGCGTCCCTCGTTCACAGCTGTTGTTGCTGGTGCTCGGACTCGTCACGCTGGAATCGCTTGTTGGACAGGGCGTCGCCAGCGCCGAAGGCGATCTCTCTGCGCTTGACTCCATTCGGGCAATTCTTGATCCGCCCGACCCGATGTTTCCCATTGTGTTGCCCTAACGCGCAGATGCAGGGCTCAGTCGACGACGTAGGAGGTCATCGACAACGAGCCATAGGTAAAGCCATCGACCAGCGTTCGTGCTGAAACCCCTGCAGCGTCGGCGATACCGGCGATGTAGGCGAGAGGCAGAAAATGATCGGGGGTTGGCACTGCTGCGCGCACCTCGGGGAGCGCGAGAACCGAACCGAGCTGCGTAGGATCGTTGACCATGACTTCGCGTGTTGCGTCGTCGAACACGTGGGCCCAGGTTGCTCCGCCGTCGGTGTTCGACCAGTCGATCAATTCGAGATTGTGAACGACGTTGCCACTTCCGATGATGAGCACGCCCTTGTGGCGAAGTGGCTCGAGTGCGCGGCCAATTTCAAGGTGCCTATCGATGGGCTTTTGGGCGTCGATGGAGAGTTGAAGGACGGGAACGTCGGCGGTCGGCCAAAGGTGTGTGAGAACCGACCACGTTCCGTGGTCAAGACCCCAACTGTCGGTGTCGAGTCCGCACCACACGGGTGCGAGTGCGTCGACTACCTCGTGTGCAACTTCAGCAGAGCCGGGAGCCGGGTACTCAACGTCGAAGAGTTCTTGGGGGAATCCGTAGAAATCGTGGATCGTTCTCGGCTGCGTCATTGCGGTCACAACAGTCGTGTTGATGTACCAATGCGCCGACACGCACAAGATCGCGCGTGGGGGTTCAATAGAAGCACCGAAGTCTCGCCACGCAGTGGTGTAGCGGTTGGATTCAAGCGTGTTCATCGGGCTTCCGTGGCCAATGAACACTGCGGGAAGTGTGCTCATACGCTCAGCCTAGGGACTGAACCGATCGATTCGAACAAGACTCGATCACGAAGCTGAATGTTCGACAGCGTCAATCATCACCGACGCCATGGCGAACTGTTCATCACCAATGGCGGTCCAACGATGATTGGTTCCACGTTGTATGACGACATCGCCTGGTCCAAGTTCGGTTTGAACTCCATCGGGCAGTTCAAGCAGAACACGACCGTGGAGTACGACATCGATATCAACGGTTGGTGTGACATGCCATCCCTGTTCGATCGGCGGAGCAGGAGTGAGCTCCACAAGTCGGAACCACAAGCCACCAGGTTGCGGAACCAACGACCATGGTCCGTCAGGATCGCCACCTTGAAGAACCGACTGCAACGGTCCACCCGTATGCCAGAGATCGGTCATCGTTGTGGTTGGCGAGGAAACGGCCTCGACAGCGCCACCGTCGACAACGGGTGTGCCGGTAACAACGCGGCGGATTGGCTTCTCGCCAACGACTGCTGGTTTCACATTCACGGTTTCGCCGCGTACCGAACTGTCGGGCCGGAGCATGGTGACGAAGTAAGTCCAACCGTGTTCGTCGGCCGGACGCCAGCGATGATTGGTTCCTCGTTGGATCACGAACTCGCCCGGTCCGATCGTTCGTTCGCCGTCAGCGAGCCCCAACACGACGGAACCGGCGAGCACGACCATGAGATCGAGTGTGTCGGTGGCGTGCATCCCCGGCGCGGTGTCCGAATCGCCGTCGACTCGCAGCCAGGTCGTCTCCGGATCAGCACCCTCGGGGATGCCGGGCATACGAATGACTCGTGCCGAAGCTCCGCCCGGAGGTGGTTCGAGCGGGAATCCCGACGAGGTTCTGTCGATCGAGTCGTTGGTGGAGAGGCGGGGACCGTCGCTCCAGAGCACTTCACTGACCGCGATCGTGTCGGTGGCAAAGGTATTCGGCGCCGTGGTGTCACTTTCAATGATGTGTCGCCCGCTCTGATCAATGCCGGTAACGACTCGGCGAATGAAATTCTGATGCACGATCTGATCGTAGGTCGCTTCGGTCGAGCGCCTACTCGGTTCGCCCTATAGGGTCCGGTTTGTTGGGGGGGGGGAATCAGCATGTTCTTTGTAAGGCGAATCCTTTTGGTTCTTGCGGCTCTTCTTCTGGGGGTGGGGCTTGTGTCGTGTTCGTCTGGCGGATCGTCATCGTCCTCGTCGACGACGGTGAAGCCGTCGCCGCCGGCACGGGAATCGGTGACGGTCCCGACCGTTGTCCCGGCCACGGGAGGGCGCGGACAAGCCTTCATCGCGGCCGCCGGAGGTGATCTCGCGGCAGTCGGGTACGAACAGTCGGAGTTCTTCATCAGCGGGAAGGCCACCGCCTATCAACCGCAGAGTGCGCTCACGCAGGACGGAAATTGGTCGGTCGCACCGGCGAGCACAGCTGATTTCAAGACTCGCGCCATCGTGCGCCGGCCCATCGATGCTTCGACGTTCAACGGCAATGTGATCGTGGAATGGCTGAACGTCTCGGGTGGACTCGATGCCGCACCGGACTGGACCTACGCCCATGTCGAGATGATTCGCGAGGGGTATGCCTGGGTCGGGTTGTCGGCACAGGTAGTGGGAATCGATGGAGGCCCGTCGATGGGGCTCGTCGCTGGATTCACGCTGAAGGCAGCCGATCCCGAACGGTACGGATCATTGGTTCATCCCGGTGATCAGTACTCCTATGACATGTACACGCAGACCGGCGCCGCCGCGTGGTTCGCCAATGACGTACTGCTCGGTGGACTCCAACCCGAGCGGGTGATCGCCATCGGCGAATCGCAATCGGCGTTCCGGCTGACGACCTATGTCAATGCGATCGGTCCGAACACGGACATCTGGGACGGCTATCTGATCCACAGTCGAGGGACCTCGGGTGCAGCGCTGAACGTCGATGTGAAGATGCCAACCGATCAGCGCATCCGCACCGACCTCAAGGTGCCGGTACTGCAGTTCCAGGCCGAGACCGACATGTTGGGACGCGGGCTGAACTTCGTGGGTGCCCGCCAACCCGATACCGAGATGATTCGGACGTGGGAAGTAGCAGGCACCGCGCACGCAGATGCCTACAACCTCGGAATCGGCGACACCGATAACGGCAATGGTGTTGGTGACGCGGAATTGTTCCAGGCCATGTTGACGCCGCCGGCATCGATCTACAACGGGCTGTTGTCGTGTGCGACGCCTATCAATTCGGGTCCGCACACCTATGTGCTTCGTGCGGCACTCAACGCGCTCGATGGGTGGATTCGTACCGGAACCGCGCCCGAGTCGAAGCCGTTGTTGGCGATCACCAACAACGCCTTCGTTCTCGATGCGAAGGGCAATGCCACCGGTGGTATCCGCACCCCTCAGGTAGACGTTCCTGTCGCCACGCTTTCCGGGCTCGGTCAGACGGGTTCCGCCTTCTGCGGCCTGTTCGGGACCACGGTGACGCCACCGGTCGCGACGTTCACTCAATGGGCAATGCCGAACGGCCGCGACGCGTTCAACGCAGCATGGATCGCATCACTCGATGACGCCGTCGCCAAGGGAAATGTCCTTGAAGCCGATGCGGTGCACCTGCGATCGGTTGTGACGAACGCGAAGATGCCGGCATGACCGGGACCTCGGTTCTCGCTGAAGGGTTGTTCTTCGGTGAGGGACCGCGTTGGCATGACGGGCGTCTCTGGTATTCCGACTTCTACGACCATGCGGTCCACGCCATCGATCTCGATGGTTTCGATCAACGAATGTTCGAGGTCGATTCGCAACCGTCCGGTCTCGGTTGGCTCCCCAGCGGCGAGCTGCTCGTCACTTCGATGCTTGATCGCAAACTCATGCGCTGGGACGGTTCGACGCTCAGTGTGCATGCCGATCTCGGCGATCACTTCTCCTGGCACGCGAACGATCTACTCGTCGATGAGCGAGGCCGGGCGTACATCGGCAATTTCGGCTTTGATTATGAGGTCTTCCTCGAGGAGCACGGAATCGAAGGACTGTTCGCAGATCCGGACTCGCTCTCGACAGTTCTGTGTCGAGTCGATCCCGATGGAGCGGTGACAGTTGCAGCAGACGGAATGATCTTTCCGAACGGAATGGTGATCACACCGGATGGCACGACGCTGATCGTGGCCGAACCGCTCGCGCTGCGCCCGACTGCATTCGACCTCGCTGCTGATGGAACGCTGTCGAATCGTCGGGTGTGGGCCGATCTTGCGCCGCAGATGGCGGCGCCCGATGGAATCTGTCTCGACGCCGAGGGCGCGATCTGGATCGCCACCGCGCTGTCGCCCCGACTGTTGCGGGTGGCGGAGGGTGGCGTCGTCCTCGACGAGATCGAGACGACGATGAATACCTACGCCTGCATGCTCGGCGGTCCGGAGGGAACGCATCTGTTCGCCATGACTGCCCCGAGTTCCGATTCCCGGCATGCGTCGCTGTCTCGGCAAGGGGCCATCGAGGTGGTCGAAGTGCCAGTGCCGCATGCCGGACAGCTGTGAATCGAAGTGGTTGATCAGTCGTTCGGAATGCAGATCCAGCCGCGACGAACGAGTTCGTCGGCGAGTACATCGTCGGGGAGCGAAGCGACGATTTCGGCTTGACGATTCGCCTCGCGTTTCGCGGAGCGAGTAGTGGCGTCGACGGAGGACGCGATCGCCGCTTCGGCCTGTTCGACACCAAGTTCGCCCTCGCCGTTGGCGAGTCGTGCGATCAGCTCGTCGACCTCGGCGCGCGTGAACTTGCCGCTCGCCTGTCGTTGGGTGAGCCCATAGATGTGACGGGCTTCGCGAAACGAGGCGTACCCCGCCTGTTTGAACAACGCGAGGAGTTCGTCGACTTGTTTGGACGATGCAGGAGGACCCGACTGTTGTCCGAATGCCATGGTTCAAGCCTCGCACGCGCCTCTGACACCTTGCGCGATGAGGTCATCGGCGGTTTCAGCGAGTACGATGTCGTCGTCGTCCCAATTCGGGGGCGGCGCCGCTGAACCGCTTCGGCCTCGGCATCCGGTCCACTCGGACGACGCGATGCTCTTCCCGGCCCTTTGCCTTCTCAGCGGACCTCAGCAGGAGACAACACCTATGGCGGCTCACCGCCCCCGTTCCAACCGTTCCTCTTCGGCCGCGCGTCCACGCCCCCGTTCGGGCCGATCCCAGGCCGACACGCCTCGAGTCCCTCAACCGGCACTTCCACCCGTCGATCCTTCGAATGGGTTCCTTGCGTTGGGGGTGCCCGAGGCACTCTGTGGCGCGCTCGCTCTCGATGGCATTACCGAACCATTTCCGATCCAAACGTCGACGCTTCCCGATTCGATCGAAGGTCGCGATGTCCTCGGACGGGGTCGGACCGGTTCCGGAAAAACGCTCGCGTTCGGACTCGCGGTATTGACGCGACTTTCGATGTTGCAACTCGACCGTCAACCATTTCGACCTCGGGCTCTGATTCTCGCTCCCACTCGGGAACTCGCGTTGCAGATCGACGCGACGATCGCACCTCTGGCGCGTCGTCTCGGCCTTCGCACGACGACCATTTTCGGTGGCGTCGGACAGAACCCACAGGTTGAAGCGTTGCGCAAAGGTGTCGATGTTGTCGTCGCCTGTCCCGGTCGACTTGAGGATCTCATCTCTCAGAACTTCTGTTCTCTCGAACGAGTGGAGATCTGCGTCCTTGATGAAGCCGACCATATGGCGGATCTCGGATTTCTTCCCGGGGTGAAACGACTGCTCGACCGCACTCCTGACGACGCTCAGCACCTGTTGTTCTCGGCCACACTCGACAAGGGTGTCGATGTCATCGTGAAGCGGTACATGACCGATCCGGTGACGCACAGCGTCGACTCCGAGCAGTCACCGGTGAACACGATGACCCATCACGTGCTCCACGTCACGACCGATGACCGTTTGCCGGTGCTCGTGGACCTCGCCGCCGCTCCGGGACGAACGATCATCTTCACGCGGACGAAGCACCGCGCCAAGCAGTTGACGCGTCAACTCAATGCCCATGGCGTTGTTTCTGTGGAGATGCACGGCAATCTTTCGCAGAATGTCCGCACCCGAAACCTCGCAGCCTTCTCCGACGGAACTGCTGCCGCGCTGGTTGCAACCGATATCGCGGCCCGAGGGATCCATGTCGACGACGTCTCACTTGTGATCCACGCCGATCCGCCGCTCGAACACAAGGCGTATCTCCATCGTTCAGGCCGCACGGCTCGCGCCGGAAATGAAGGAGTCGTCGTCACCCTTGCCACGGAAGCGCAACGCAAGGATGTCGACCAGTTGATGCGCAAAGCCGGGATCAAGCCCATGGTCACCAAGGTTCGCCCCGACTCACCACTGCTGCAGGAGATCGCACCCGGTCAGCGCCTGAAGAAGAGCCCGTCCGAGGTGAAGGCGGTGCTTGCGGTTCCTGAGCCGGCGAAGAGTTCGGGGGGACGCCCCCATTCGCGTAAACCCCGGGCGTCCACCGCCGGAGCCTCGAGTCGGCCCCGTCGGAGCGGATCCGGCCGATCTCGGCAGGGGTCGGGTGCCGGATCGGCTCGCCAGGGCTCAGGCGGCTCAGGTGCTCGACAGGGCGGTCGTTCTCGATCTGGGCGATGATTCGGTCATGAATTTCTTCGAAGCCACCATGGCCATCGGTCAAGCCGAGACTCTCGATTTCGAGACTGCGGAACTCCTCATTCGGGTCGAGAACAGCGGAGACATCCTGTACAACGCGCTTGCCGATCGACTCGGAAACGAAGAGGCGGCGGAGCTTCTTCGCAAGAACGGTCGTGAAGAGGTTGGGCATGCCCGACGCATGATGAAGGTGCTGACGCTCAAGACAGGTGTCGAGTACGTGCCTTCAGCCGAGGTCATGACGAAGTTCGATGTCGAGCTTCCCGACTCGATCGACGCGTCGACCCTGCCGATGATCGTCGAAGGCGAACTTCAAGGCGATATCGGCTATCAGAAGTGGGCCGCGGCCGAGACCGATCCGGAAATCATCGAACTCCTTCTCCGCAATGGCCGTGAGGAGACCAAGCACGCCGAGCGGGTCAAGCAGGCGATCGCCATTCTCGAGGCCGCCGAAGCGGCGGGCTGAGGGAGTCGAACCAGAACCGGCGACGTTGCTCGACGTTGTCACAGACCGCGCTCCGTATGGGGCAAACTCACATTCCACTCTTTGGGAGGACATGACATGGCACTGACCATGATGCGTTTCAATTGCATTCAGCCCGGACTCGAGCCGAACGAAATGGCCGATCGTTACAACGCCATGCTCGACATGGTGCAGGTACTCGATGAACTTGGTGGTGGCATGGTGTCGCTCGAAGAGCATCACGGTGCAGAGAACGGGTGGAGTTCATCTCCCCTCACCATGGCGGCCGCCATCCTGAGCCGAACGAAGAACGTGTCGGTCTCGATCTCCGCGCTTCTCGTACCGCTGCATGATCCGTTGCGCATCGCCGAGGACATTGCCGTCATCGATCTCATGTCCAAGGGTCGCCTCACCGTCATCGGCGGTATCGGCTATCGCCCCAGCGAGTACGCCGCTCATGGGAAGTCGTGGGAGGACCGCGGCAAGATCATGGACGAATGCGTTGACGTCATGTTGAAGGCGTGGACGGGTGAACCGTTCGAGTATCGAGGGACCACGGTTCGGGTCACCCCCCGACCCTTCACGCAGCCTCATCCCGTCTTCCTTCTGGGAGGAACGTCGAAGCCCGCCGCTCGACGCGCTGCCCGTTTCGGACTTCCAGTGATGTGGGCCGCCCCGGTTCCCGAGATCGAGGCCTACTACTACGAGAAGTGTGCCGAGTACGGGACGCAGGGCTTCGCAATGGCTCCGCCGGAGACCTTCCACCACATCTTCTTCGCCGAGAACGTGGATCAGGGTTGGGCCGAGATGGGACACCACCTTCTGCACGAAGCCACAACCTATTCCTCATGGCAGACCTCAGACATCAAGTCGTCGGCCCACTCGCACGCGAAGTCGGTCGAGGAACTCCGCGCTGAGGGCCTCTACAAGATCGCCTCGCCGGCCGAAGCCGTCGAAGAGGCCAAGGCCGCCGGCGACTTCGCCATCTTCTCGATGCACCCGTTGTGCGGTGGCATGCCGATCGAGATGGGCTGGAAGCAGGTCGATCTGCTGCGCAACGAGATCCTTCCGGCACTGGCCTGAGCGACTCCGACGGCAACGATGCCGTCGGAGTTGTACCTTTCAGGGACTCATTCGACGATCGACCGGGGGACATCGCATGGTCACGAACAACTGGGGCCGTTGGGGCGACGATGACGAGCGAGGTGCGCTCAACCACCTCACGCCCGAGGTCATCAAGGCGGCGGCCGCGTCGATCACGACGGGCAAGGTCTACAGCCTCGGTATTCCGATCCAGGGCCATGGCGTACCCCTGCTCGACTACCGCGGAACGCCGATGCGACTCACGCTTCAGGACGGCACCGACGATGGCATGTACGCCGGATTCGGTGCGCAGCCGGGAACAGGCGCGCATGAAGACGTCCTCGTGATGGCCTCGCATACGACGTCACATATGGACGCGTTGATCCACGTCTACGAGGACCACAAGCATTACAACGGCGTTCCCTTCGGCGAGATGAAGGCGCTCGGCGGTGCCGGCAAACTCGGTATCGAGAAGGTCGATGGCTTCGCGGCGCGTGCGGTGATTCTCGACATCGTGAAGCTCAAGGGCGCCGACAAGTGGCTCGAACCGGGCACCATGATCATGGCCGCCGACCTTCAAGCTGCCGCCGAAGCGCAGGGCACCGAGGTTCGCGCCGGCGATGTCGTACTCGTGCGAACCGGTCATCTCGATATGTGGTGGGCCGCCAACGCAGCGGGTGAACCCGAAGGCTTCCTGCAGGCCGGTATCGGATCGGATGCGGCCGAATGGTTGGCGGCAAAGGATGTCACTGCGGTTGGTTCAGACAACGCAGCAGTGGAAGTGATTCCGTTCGACAAGAACGATTTCCTCATCGTGCACAAGATGCTTCTCGTGCAGGCG
>CAZMJK010000026.1:0-14394 GCA_964566555.1 uncultured Bifidobacterium sp.
GCCATGGCCACCACGGGGTCCCCCCTTGCCGCCCGCGGGACGGGGGTTGTTCACCATGTCGGTCACCTTCTGCGAGAGATCGGCGAGCTTGGCGTCGGCCTGGTCCTGGGTGAGCTTGCCCGAGGTCACGTCCTCGTTGATGTGGTTGGTGCGCTCGGCGACGAGAGCGTCGATCACGACCTGCACGTTCACGCCCTTCGACTCGGCGACCTGTGCCAGCGTCTGGCCACCGTCGAGTGCCGTGTGCAGCTCATCGGCGGTCATGCCGAGTGCCTGCGCCGCGATGTCGAGTCCGGGACCACCCTTGCCGTCGTGATCGCCGTGCTGGGGCATGTCGGCCGCGAGCGCAGCGATCACCGCATCGGCCTGGGCCTGGGTGATGGTGCCGGCATCGACGAGGGGCTTGAGCGTCTCGCCGAAGCGCACCGACGGATCGGGACGATCGGCCGGAGCGGAGGCAGTGGCGGCGGAGTTGCCGGCAGCCTGTGCCCCCGACAGCGACGGGACGGCGATGAGACCGGCGACGGATCCGACGGCGAGTCCGGCACCGAGACTGATGGAAACGAGTTTCTTGTTCATGATGGGCTCCTGTTGGTTGGCGGGGTGTCCTTGGGGGACGACGACAGCATCAACCTCGTGGGTAAGGAGCCCCCGAACTGAAGGTGAGAATCGAGGAAGAATTTCCCGTCGTCTAGGAATCGGCCAGATCGATGGCGGCGAAGTCAGGTTGCCGCCGTTCGGCGAGGGCCGCGAACGCCTCGATGTTGGCCGGCCGACCCATCAGATAGGCGAACGCCGCGTTCTCTCGCTCACGGGCTGCATCGATCTGCGGTTTGATGGCGGCGATGATGGTCTTCTTCGATTCCACCAGCGAGGAGATCGATTTCGAGGCGAGCACTCGGGCGTGGGTCAAGGTGACCTCCATCAACGCGTCGGGTTCACACACCTTCCACGTGATGCCCATATCGAGACATTCCTGCGCCGACAACCATTCGGAACTCATGAGCGCCCACGTTGCGTTGTGACGACCGATCATCGCCGGGAACGTGTAACTGCTGGCGGCCTCCGGAGCGACGGCGAGGTCGGTGAACGGACACCGGATGCGGGCCTCGCTCGACATGAAGACGAGATCGGACAACGCCAGCATCGTGGCGCCGATACCGAGCGCCATGCCGTTGACGGCGCAGATCAGTGGCTTGGGGAACTCGACGAGATGATCGATGAGTCCAGGGAACCCGTGCCGACCGTTCTCGATGCCGGTGGTGGTGCGTTGCGCCATCTCCACCACATCGGTACCGGCGGAGAACGAGCGCCCCGTGCCGGTGATCACGACCACCGCGACCGATGGATCGGACGCCGCGTCGATCAGCGCATCGGTGGTGGCGTCATAGAGCGCCTCGTTGAAGGCGTTCAACGCCTCGGGTCGATTCAAGGTGATGACTCGAATGCGGTCGGTATCGACGATCTCCAGCACGATGTCCCCCTGCGGGTCCGGCGTCTCCGGACTGTTCTGCGAGGCTCCATCGTGCCACCGTCACCACCCCCGACCCGGACGAGGCCTCCCGGTCGCGGGACTAGTCTGCGGACCCATGGCACGGCGTCGGCATCCACTCCTCGTTCGCGCTGTCCTGGCCGCAACAACGGTGACAACGCTCCTGAGTGTGGCGCTCCTACCCAGCCCCCAAGCCTCCGGCGAAGCCACCAGCCCAAACTGCGCCCTTGTTCCGGTCGAGTTGAGCAATGGGAGTTTCGAATCCCCCGTGGTCGAGCCGAAGGAGCGACGCTCGGTCAACGGCTCGGGTGTGATCGGTTGGATCGGATCGGGCGAGAAGGGTGCGGTCACGTTTCTCGCCGATGGGTGGACCGACATCGATGCAGCGGTCGGGAGGCAATACGCCCAACTGAGCGGTTCACCGGCGCGACTCACCCAGGATGTCGCCACCGTTCCCGGAACATCGTTGGCCTGGGCGCTCTCGCACCGCGCCGTCAATGGTTCGACTTCACTGCGTGTGCGGCTGGGTGCGCCGGGCGAGAAGGGAAAGGAGCAGGCCGCGTTCAGCGACGGCGCGACGTGGACCCGTCACAGCGGGACCTACACCGTTCCCGATGGTCAGACGATCACTCGCATCACGCTCGAACCCGGTGACGGCGCAGCACCGGAGGCGAGCCTGATCGACGAGGTGTCACTCGGAACGCCTTCGTGCATCTCCGCCACCATCTCGGCGACACCGTCGACGCCGGTGGCGGTCGAAGACCTGATCACGCAGACCGCCGTGATCAGCAACAGTGGTGGCAGCCCGACGACTGATGTCGTCCTCGGTGTCACCCTCAACGACACCGTCGAGTACGTGAAGGATTCGGCGACACCCGAAGGCGTCTTCGGTCTCACACCGAAGACGCTGTTGATCCGTCCGGTGGGCGCACTCGGCATTCCCGGAGTCATCCTCCCCACCGAATCGGTCGTGGTGTCATGGCAGGTGCGAATCCTCCCAAGCGCATCGAATTCCGTCATCACGCTTCCCGCCTCGGTGACATCGGTCGACGCGTTCAACACCCCATCGGTCACTTCCGAGGAGCTGACCAATGTCGTCGTTCGACCATCGTCCGATGTTCAGGTCTCCCAACAATTCACACCGGCGCTCGTGGCCTCGGGAGGAGCGACCACGTTGTCGTTCACTGCCACCAACGACGGGCCGGCGGACGCAACCGGTGTGACCGTCGTCGAACAACTCCCCAGCGGTACCACCATCACTGGCTCTCTGCCCGCAGGTTGCGCACAGGCGGCGAACACGCTGACGTGCACCGTTGGCACGTTGAAGAACAAGGAAGTACGAACCTGGCAGGTGGGCCTCACTGCGCCAACGTCGCCGAACCCACTGCTGGCCCGCGCGACCCTCTCGGTCAGATCCAACGAGAGTGACCCCTCGAGCGATAACAACCGCACCATCGAAGTGCTGTCGATCTCACCGCCGTCACCGCCCGCCCGCTAACCGCCCCCCAGTCCCGTCCCGGTGGTCGCCACCGCCGGCGGAATCGCCACCGCTGCGGTTGATGTGATGAATGTGGGTACCGCGAACGGATCGGGCCCGCTCACCGTGAGCGGGTCGTTCCCCGAAGGATTCGTACCGGTCTTCGTCGTGGGCGTTCCTCCTGAGGGCGCCCCCACACCGACCTGCACTGCATCACCAGCCCAGTGCACCTTCCCCGGACTCGCCGCAGGGGCCTCGGCCCGGATCGAGTTCCGCGGCCTGATGCGCAGTGAACTCGCCGATGGCAGTTCGTTCAGCGGCACCATCACGTCCGCCGGAATCGGAGCAGCAGCGGTGTCCTCGACCGTGGTGTTCTCGATCAACGCGCAGGCCACCCTCGCCGTCGATGAACGAATCGTGGGGCCGACCTCGGCCGGCTCTCCCATCACCAAATTGGTGACCGTCGTCGATGCGGGCCCGTCGATGGCCCGCGACGCCTCGGTGTTCATCCCGTTGCCGAAGGAGGCCACGTCGATCGACACCCCGCGCAACTGCACCTCCGCCTACGGCGGACTCGCGTGCGCGCTCAACGAGATCGCGGCGGGCACCTTCGCCTCTACCACCGTCACCTTCCAACTCCCACCCACCGGCGGCATCGTGCGTGACGGCGCTCGGGCGTCGACATCGACACCAATGCCCGGCCCCGTCATCGACCGCAATTCGAGTACGACGGCGATCGGGCCGGTGGTCGACCTTGCTGTCAAGGTCACCGGAATCGATCCCGGAACCGATATCGGTGATGCGGTGTCGTTCTTCATCGATGTCACCAATCGTGGTCCCGGTGAGGCCACCTCCGTTCGGGTCAACACCGATCCGAAACTCACCGGCCTGCGATTCGACTCGACCCTCGTCGAACGCGGTGTCTGGAACCCCAACCTTTCCCTCTGGGAGATCCCCACGCTCGCCCAGGGCGCGTCGGCCCGCTTGCGCGTCGAGGCCACCGGCGTGCGAACGAGTTCGGCATCACTCGCAGTGCTGGCACAATCGAGCAACCCGGATATCGCCGCCATCGACAACACTGCGATCGCACCGCTCGATGTCCTCGCCTCCGCACCACCGCAGTCAGACGAGTCGAGCAGCAGATGGCTCCTGCCCGTCCTTCTCGGTCTCGCCGCCGTCGTGATCCTCGGGGCTGGCGTCTACGCCGTCATCCGCTGGCGACGACACGGAAACTGATCAGTCGAACAGTTCCTTGACGGCGGTCTTGGTGACCTTCCCCATCGGGTTGCGCGGCAGTTCATCGACCCGCAGGTAGCGGAACGGCACCTTGGCGGGCGCGAGTCGCGCCTTGCCCCAGTCCCGGAATTCGAGATCGGTGGGGGCATGTGCACTCCCCCGGTCAAGATCGCCCGACGCGATCCATGCCATCGCCACCCGCTCACCCCACTCCTCATCGGGCAGACCGACCACGGCGCAGTCGGCGACCGCGGGATGGGTGCGAAACACTTCTTCGATCTCGAGGGCCGAGACCTTCTCGCCACCGGTCTTGAGGATGTCGACCGAGGCCCGTCCGAGGAGCCGGTAGCCCTCCGGGGTGCACTGCGCCACATCGCCGGTGCAGAACCATCCGTCACGGAACGACTCGGCGGTCGCCTCCGGACGATTGAGGTACCGATCGAAGACCTGTTGCCCGCGAACCAGGAGTTCACCGACCCCACCGTCGTCGACGTCGACTCCCCGCTCGTCCACGATGCGCACCTCGACCCCTGGAAACGGCCACCCCACATGCCCCGGCACTCGCCGATCGAGCGAGTTGCCCAGGGCCATTCCCAATTCGGTCATTCCGTACCGTTCGAGCAGCACTTGGCCGGAGATCTCGTGCCACTGCTTGAGCGTCGACACCGGCAACGCCGCTGAACCCGACACCATGAGACGGAGCTGCGCAGCACCCTGCGACCACCTCGATCGGGTCGAGTCATCAGCATCGGTCCAGGCGCGAACCAACTTCGCGTAGATGGTCGGAACGGCCATGAACACGGAGATGTCCCCGGAGGCCAGTCGCTCCCACGTGGCGACGGCATCGAACCCGTCGGCCGTCTCCAGCGTTGCCCCGACGCTGAGCGAGGTGAACGTGACGTTGACCAACCCGTGCACATGGTGAAGGGGCAGGACGCCGAGAATGCGGTCACTTTCGGTCCACCTCCATGCCGTCACCATCGCCGCGCACTGCGCCATCAGTGATCGATGCGTATGCACGACACCTTTGGGCAGACCGGTGGTACCGGAGGTGTACACGATCATCGCGTCGGCGGAACTGTCGAACGTGGGCAGCGAATGGCACACTCGTTCGCCGTTGTCGGCGTTGTCGGCGTTGTCGAGAACGGCGCGCACGTCGATGATCGCTGCGTCGGTGAACGATGCGAGTTCGGCGGCGAGTGATCGGGTCTCGGCGGTACAGAGCACATGGGTCACCGCAGCATCGGTCACCGGATGGCGGAGTTCGGCGCTGGGATGGGACGGCTCGAGGGGCAACAGGACACCGCCCGCGCGCCAGATCCCATAGGTCCCCACCAGCCACCACCGTCCCGGCGGGCACACCGTTGCCACCACGGCACCGGGCGCAACTCGTGCCGCGACGAGTTCCTGCGCGAACCGTGTCGCGAGATCGTCGAGCGCGGCGTAACGCAACGCGCCGTCGCGATCGATGACGGCCACGTGCTCACCGTGATCGGCCAGAGACTCACCCAGAGCATCACCACGCGCACCACCACGATCAGTCATCGTTCTCTCCCGGCTCTCTCTCCACCTCGCGCGCGACACCGTTACCGATCGACGACGGGTGGGGTATCGGCGTAATAGATCCACAGTTCGTCCGGGTTCTCACCCAATCGGCGGTAGCGCTGAAGGTCAGGATCAGGCGTCGTATCGCCTTCGCGTCCTTGAAAGCGCGCTCGAAGTTGGTTGTAGTCGACGCGTTCGTCGGCCGTCAGGGGGTCGAAGTGTGCGATGAGGACGAACCGGGGATCGTTCCGGTACTGCTCGATCTCCCCTTGTGTCACGAGCACCAATTCACTCTTGGCCTTGGCCGGATCGATCGATCGACCCGCACCGAACACGAATTCCAGATCGGGGGTGCGACGCAGATCGATTCCGCGCGCGTCGGCGCGTGCCAGCAGTTCGTTGGCCACCGTCCCATCGGCCATGCCCAGATAGGTGACGACCATGACGGGCTTGGGTGCGTCCTGCAACACCTCGAGGGTGGGTTCGATCACCGGCTCGTACAACGCGAGTTGCGCGTCCCATCCCTGCACGGTGGCGAAGCTCACCCCCACCGCGAGCTGCACGACCATCAGTGCACAGAAGACAGCCGACGCGGCAACGCCGAACCACCTCCGCACTGACGCGACCTCGAGCAGCAATGTTGCGCCGACCCACGCACTCGCCACCCAGACGAGCACCACCATCGCCCACGACCAGCGGAACACGTACTGGAAGGGCACACCCTTGATTCCGGCGATGGCGAGTCCGGTCACGGCCATCGCCGCCCACGAGAGCAACGCGAGTTGCAGTTGGGGGAACCATCGGCGCTTCCACGCGACCCCCGTCGCCGCCAACAGCACGATGGCCATCCATGGAATGACCGGACCGGTTCCGACCATGCCGAGGAATCCGACCTCTCGCCCTGGCGGGAACGTCAACAGACGCGTGAGTTGATCGACTGCGAAGCGAACCCCTGCGGAGGTCTCGGTGGTGGTGAATTGGAAGTCGATGATCCGCCCCAGATTCCCCGAACCGAAGACCTGGTCGATCAACGGCGGCACCCAGCACAGGAAGAGCACACCGATGGCGATGAGCACCGTTCGGAGAAGACGCGTCCTCTCCGCTCCCGATGCACGTGTCGCCCGGATCGCCAGACCGACGGTGCCGACGAGGAGAGCGAGCAGAGCGAGGGGCGCGGCCCCGATGTGACCCTGCATGGCGAAACTGGCCGCGACCACCACCACGACTGCGGCGACGCGATCACCGCGGAAGGCTCCCCATGCTGCGACGAGTGACGCGAAGAGGGGCAGGAGCACGACGAACGGGTTCCACGGATTGAAGAGTTCACCCGCCTGTTCCAACAACACGAAGGCGGCCAACGCGATGGCGACGAGACCAAACAGAACCTTCGAGGAACGTCGGGCGACCCAGGCCGCTCCCGCCATCGCCGCAAGATTGACGACGAACGCGCCGATGAGGATCCCGACGCCAGAGGCGCCGAAGAGACTGACCCATGGAGCGAACGCGAACGACAACGACGGTCCGGGATGATTCCACTTGAACCGCGAATACGCGCCGACCAACGGCGTGTTCGAGGTTCCGACATCGAGGGCCCGCAAACGAATGACGGAGAGATCTCCGGCCGCAGTCCAGTCGAGTGTCACCGCCCGCCATGTGAGCGAAATGACGACGAGTCCGAGGAGGGCCCATGCGAGACGTTCGCTCCACACCGCCAACGGAGTGGATGCCCCTTCGACGACATCATCAGCGGCGGTTGCGAGCCCGGGCACGATCCCCACCGTAGTGAGCCAACGCCCCAAGGGGTGCCGGTTCAGAGATTGAGTCGGCCGTACCCCGACGGCGTCATCCACCAACCATCAAGCTCGGTGATGGCGACTCCCTCACCGAAGGCGTGGAGGATCTGATCGTTGCCGATGAAGATGGCGACGTGGGCCGAACCGCCGCCGCCCCAGAAAACAAGGTCACCGGGCTGCAGCTGCGACGCGGAGATGCGAGTCGTCATCCGATACTGCGCACCGCTGTAGTGGGGAAGGCTGATCCCCGCCTGCCCGTAGGCCCACTGCGTGAAACCGGAGCAGTCGAACGAGGAGGGTCCCGACGCCGCCCACACGTAGGGGCTGCCGATCTTGGTCATCCCGGCGCGGATCGCGCTGTTGGACACCGAACCGTTGGCCGGGGGCACATTGACCGGAACCTGGCTCGAGACACGTGCACTCGGTGCGGTGGCCGTCGCAGCGCGGCGAGCAGCAGCCGCGGCGGCAGCAGCAGCGCGAATCGCCTCCTGCTCGCGGCGCACGAGTTCGGCCACCTCGCCCTGCACCTTGGCGTTGAGCGCGGCCTGCTCGTCACGCTGCGCCTTCGCCTGGTTCCGGGCTGTCTCGATCTCATCGGCACTGGCCTTCGCCTCGGCCTCGGCCTGCGCCAGTCGGACGGCATCCTCCTCGGCCTTCGCCTTGGCCGCGTTCAGCGCGTCGACGTAGTCCTGACGGTTGCCCGAGAGTGAGGACATATAAGTCGTGGAGATCACACCGGCCGAGGCATCCTCGGTCAGGAGCGAATCAGCGGCCGGACCCTCGGCCCCGCCGACATAGGCCTTGACCGCGAAACTCCGCAGTTCGCCGGCACGCTTGTCCATCTCCGCTTTGGTGATGGTGGCCATGCGGCGCGCCTCGGCCACGGCCGCCTCGGCCTGATGGAGCTTGTAGTTGGCCTCTTCGAATCGGGCGTTGACCGTCATCATGGCGGCATCGAGCTCGCTCAGACGAGCGGCGATCTTGGCCGCTTCCGCCCGCTTGTCCGACAACTGATCGGCGCCCACCGGCTGGATCACGAGTCCGGCGAGAACGGCCACACCCAGCGCAACGGCCAAGGTGCGCAGGCGAAGAACGGATCGGAGCGAACGAGAGGGGGGTCTCATCGGAAGACAAGTCAAACACGACCCGATCGCCAATCGCAACCCGTTCGTCATGAAAATGACACATTTCGGGCGGGATCCCAAGGGGCACTTGGGTCCTTCGGGTAAGCGGACACATGTCACGAAGGATGAAAGGGGTTGACAAGTCCCACCAGTCAGTCAATGCTCGCCGCCACCCGATCCAGCTCTGGAGGGCTCATGCGACTCCATCGCCTCGTCGTCGTGATCCTGGCCAGCGCGGTGTCGTTCTCCCTCGTTGTGCCCGCCTGTGGCGGGACCCCTCGGTCGACGTCCTCGGCTCCCTCCCGCGGTGTTCCCACCGACGCGCCAGAACCACCACGACCGACGGTCGCTCCGGGCTCGGCGACTGCAAAAGCTGCCGAGTACTCGCGCGTCTTCGCAGAAGCCCAAGACGAAACAGAGCGACTGGCCGCCGCCCTCGGCGCCTTCACCGACGCCGACCTCATGGTGCTCTACGGAGGCGGTTCGGTGACCGTCTCTCCCACCGGACAGTCGGGCATCCCATGGTCGGCGGTTTGGTCCGGCGTCCTCACCACAACCCCGGGGACATCAGTCCCCATCGATCAACTCGGTCGCGCATTCGTCGCGTACTTCCGACAACCACTCGAGCCCCTCCTCACATTGATGATGGATGATCTGCGAACGGGACTCAAGAGTGACGCCTTCGTCGCCCACTTAGTGGCAGCCGATGCCCAGCGGTATGGCGGAGTCGACCTCGCTGCGTCTGACACCTCGTCGGCCTCGATCTTCGTCTCTGCTCCCACACTCTTTCTCGTCGGCTCATCACTTGTGCAATCGATGTTGGCGCACCTCGCTCCGGCGACCTCGGTCAGCGGGACCGGTGCCACCGGAGCGACGGTCCGACCTGCCTCGACGCAAGCGCTCCCCGATGGCTACCAACCTTTCGCAGGTTCGGCCGGGGCACCGCCACTACTGGGCGAGGACTGCGGCACCGGGGCCGGCAGCGGCTGGGTGCAGTTCGTAGGCACCAAGGTGATGGGCGGATTCAAGGCTCCCGGCATGGCGTGGGACGGCGTCGTCGGCAAGACGGTCGGCGAGGCAGGTTCGGCCAAAATCGAAAAGGTTCTCGCTCCGGCCAACACCTTCCTCTCCATCCTGTCGGCCATTGTCCAATACGGCGCGTTGAAGGCGACGGCCGAGGCCAACCCACTCGAACGCACTCGCAGTTCAAAACAGCCAGGCAAGGAGACCAACATCGATGTCGTGGTCTACTACGACCTGAAGCATTCAAAAGAGGCCAACAAGGCGTTCAACTGCATCCAGGCTGCCCTCGGCGTGATGGGCATCGGCACCAACTTGCCGACCTCGGGACCAGTCGGAGGTGCCGATGTCGAGTTCAGTGAACGCAAAGGGTTCGGCACCGGAGGGTGGGTGCAATGGTGGGGCAACAACCAACACATGACCACAGACGGCAACGGCAAGACCTTCCAGACCGTGGCAGGGCAGAAGCAGCCAGCCGAAGTCTCATCGACAGCGAAGCCGCGCGAACGCACCTACTCGGTCGACATCAAGGTCGCCCTCGATCCGGACAACGAGGACTCGCTCAACAAGTTCACCATTGATGGAGTGGCCTGCGCCGGGTCGATCATCGCTCCCGGTTACGGTGGCGCAGCCATGGGGTGTCTTGACATGGCGATGGACATGCTCAAACAGGTGAACTTCAGCCTCGGAGAGCGAACGTTTCGAGGCACCGACTGGACGACCGGTTACCGCGTGTCTTCCACTCGGGGTTTCCCAATCCTGTCCATGGAAGGACGGAGCTGCGCCAAGGAGAACCCCGAACGAGGGCCTTGGACCATCACCTACTTCACCGACCTGCCCGGGCTCGATCGACATACGGGCCCTCCTCTCCTTTTGGACTTCGGCGGGAGTTCCAGCGTTCCGTTCTCACTTCGCCTCGAAGGCGCCGACGCCGAGTACTACCGATGGGAGGGGACCGGCACGGCGAATCTGGTGAACGAGAACGGAACGGAGTGGCAGATCGTCTTCACCGACGTCAAGTTCAACTTCTACAGCGATGTCCTTGGATCGGGCTTCGGGGGACTTGGCGGAACCGCGATCATGCCGGATCTCCCGCTGCAACCGGCAAGCGACTGCCCCGCCTCCTAGCGCAGTCGCTCTGATCTCTGCGTTCCACGAAGGCCGTCGGTCACCCCCGATGGGGAGGACCGACCCGATCAGGCGCTGGCCCAGCCAGGGAAATAGCTGATCAGCGACGAAAGCACCGAGGTCAAGGCGATCGCCAGCAGGATCAGCCCGAAGACTCGATTGACGATATTCAGACCACTCTCCCCCAGCGCCTGTTCGATACGGCCCGAGGCGAGCATGAACACGAGCGCCAATGCGGTGATCCCGATGATCGCGAGCACATTTGCGGTGATGGCGGCGGCGGTGTGGGTCTGCCCGAGTGCGATCACCGTCGCGATCGCCCCGGGACCGGCAGTCTTCGGAATGGCCAAAGGGATCACCGCTGGATTCTTTCCTTGCGTGTCGAGCATCGGACTCGGACGAGCGATGATCATCCCCCACGCCATATTGGCGACCACAAGGGCGCCGGCCAGTTTGAAGGCGTCCATGTTGATCTTGAACAACTCGAGGATGTAGGAGCCGACGAAAAACGACACGAGCAGCGTGATCGCGACGGAGAGCGCAGTTTGATAGGCAACCTTGCGCTTCTCGCCAGGTCCGTACCCATCGGTCGCCGCGATGAAGACCGGAGGCAGTGTGAGGACCCCCATCACCGCGAAGAGCGCCACCACTGTTGTGATGACGTATCCGTTTCCAAGAGTTTCCACGTCAGAAAAGTAGTGTGGCGACTTCTCGTGCGAGCGGACCGAAACAACGATCCGCTCGCTCCAACCACCTCAACCGGTGAATGACGGGATCCGCGGTTCGGGCGGCGAGGGGTACTCGTAGGCGCCGATATCTGCGGCGGCACCTACGACACGCGGCCACAAGACACCACGTTGGTCGTAGGCATTACCGACAAACTCTCGAACAGGGTGTGGGCCGGCTTCGATCGCGGCTGAATCAGCCCGCAGTGCCATCGTTTTCGTAGGTCCACCGTTGGCGGCAAGCGTCTCGAGTCCCGGATCGTTTCGCCGAACATTGCCCGAACCCACAATCGTGATGTTCGGCGCGTAGGTTCCGACGCCGATGAGCGAATGGTCGGCATACACGGTGGCTGGCCGGCTGTAGCGGGTGAAGAGATCTTGCATACCCTCGGGCGCGGCATTCGCCGCAAGAATCGTGCCCGAGAGACTCACTGCCGAACCGGCATAGAAGAAGATGCCGGCGGTTCCATGTTGCGAGGAATTCTGCGAGATCGTGCTCTGAGAGACCGAGAGGGACGAGATTCCCTCCATCATCACTGCGCTTCCGTATTGCGAGGAGTTCCCGGTGATCGTCGAGTTGGAGATTTCGGCATCGGTACCAGGGTGACCAAAAACGAGCGCACCGCCACCGCTCAACATGGCGGAGTTGTTCGAGAACGTCGAGTTGCGGATCTCGACGTCCGAGTTTGCGAAGTACAACCCCCCACCACGGATGAAACTTGTGTTGGCGTCAATGGTGCTGTTTGAAATCGTGACCGAGCCGACCGCTTGAGCGAACGACGCGCCGCCTCCATTCCCGTTCTGTGAGGTGTTGCCTGAAATCGTGCTGCCCGAAATGGTGACCGAGCCGGCCGCAACGGTTCGGAGGCCACCTGAACCGTTTGCCGAAGTGTTGTTGGCAATCGTCGAGTTCGTGATGGCAACAGGGCTGGTCCCTACGTTGAGGTAGAGCGCCGGACTCGTGCCACCGAGCGAGGAATTGGTGATGCGCGAGTTGGTCATCGTGAAGCTCTGCGAGAGCTGCGAATTGTTCGTCTGTTGACTGATCGCCGGCCCCGTCGCGGCGGCATCGATCACGACATCATCGAGGACAAGATTGGCGGAGTACGCAGCGATGCCGGTCGCACCACCAGTGATCGTGAGCCCCGAGATCGTCACGTCGAAAGGCGGATACCCAGGGATCTGCCCGGGAATCAACAAGAAGAACGCAGGGCTGGTGGCCGAGGAAATCGTCAGGTTCCCCGACCCAGGACCGATGACCGTGAGCGCATCTCCGATCACAAGCGAACCCGAGGTGAGCGTGATCGTTCCGGAAAGTGCCGGGTCGAACGAGACCGTGGCCCGATCGTTGGCAATGGTCGCGTCATCCAGCGCATGACGCAGACTCCCCACCCCGGAATCGTTCAGATTCGTGACGAGGAACCTCGACGATGCTCCGACCGCTGGAGCAACCACCAACCCCGCCGTTGCGGTTCCGATCAGAAGCGACCCACCAACCACGAGGCGGCCGGCGCGGGCGGAGATCGAGGGGGTCGAGTCGGGCATCGACACAACGTAGAGGTCAGGAGCCAAGGCGCGGAGACGCTCTCGAAAACGACAGGAGGCCCGGGATGAGATCCCAGGCCTCCCTCGTGCTACTGGAGCGGACGACGAGATTCGAACTCGCGACCCTCACCTTGGCAAGGTGATGCTCTACCAGCTGAGCCACGTCCGCAGGAGACGTCAGCCTACCAACCGAGTCCGCCACGAGGGAAACCAGGGCCGACCCGGGAGGTCATGGGGCAGCGGCCAACCGATCGAGAGCGGCGGCCACGAGCGACGCACACTTCGGGTCGAGATCGAGCGCCAGAGCGGTGGCCTGACCACGCGGTCCCATCTTGGGGACGGTCCGCACGAGCACGTCGATGGTCTTCTCATCCCCGAGTTGCGCCGCCACCGGCACGAACTGTGTCTGCAGAAACACCAGACACAAAGCATCCTCGTGCACCTGCACCGCGGGCGAGCGTCCGTCGATATCGGCGAGTCCGCCCTTTCCGAGACCCTGCTTCGACACCAACGCCTGCACTCGTTCGATGGTGTCGTCACCATCGGCGCCGTAGCCCACCTCGGCGAGGATCGCCCCCACCAGCTCGGCGTGACGCCTGCGAGCCTCGGTCCGCCATTTCAGATACCCGGCGCGACCCTCGGGGTAGTCCGAACGGGGCGACTCCCAGCGACGCACGTGATGGGCGCGGGCGGCAAGCAGTTGCGCGTCGTCGGCTTCGGGATCGAGGCGCTTCACCCACTCGCACATCAATTCCGCGTGGGCGAGTTCCTTCGGTCGAGTGACCTCGACGCCGTCGTCCACGTAGGTGATGGTGAATGGATCGTCGGCGTTCGCCGCGTCGATGGCGGCGAGGGCGGCGTCGAATCGAGCACTCACCCGCGCCCTCACCCCTTCGGGCGAAGATCGACGGTGAGTGTGAGGATGCCGTCCTCGAGGGTGGCGGTCGCATCGCCGATGATGGCGAAGTCCTGGAAATCGTTCTGCGCCTGTTCGATGAACCGGGTCCGTTCCTCGCCACCGATCGGCGGGAGATTGCGATTCTTCACCGCGGCAGCACGGTCACGAAACCGCTGAAGCATTGCGTCGAGATCAAGTGCGTCGGCCATGGGCCCACGCTAGTCAGAGAAGTCCGAGATCGTCGCGGGTCACGAACGGATCCGGACGCAGCGCCTCGGCCAACATCGGGCTCACCGGACCGACCGGACCGGTGGGTTCGCCGGTCGACTCCGAAGCATCGCCGTCACCGGCGGTGCCCCCACCTGCGCCACCGGGACGTGTCGCCTTCCAATAGAAGAATGTCAACACCGC
>CAZMJK010000027.1:0-1952 GCA_964566555.1 uncultured Bifidobacterium sp.
CGCCGGGAGGCGCTGGACAGAACCCCGCTTACAGACCGACTCACCATCGCACCCCGGATGCAACTGCCCTTGCGATGCGGTACGTTCGCCACCCATGCGTCTCACCAAATCCGCCATCGCCGCCGTCGTCCCACTCGTTGCCATCGTGACCTTCACGACCGGTTCCCCTTCGGTGGCGAGTGCTGCAACCACCTCGACCTTCTCAACGCCGGGCGCGGCAACCTTCACCGTTCCCGCCTGTGTGACGTCTCTCTCGGTCGTCGTCATCGGCGGGGGTGGTGGGGGCACATCCGACACCTATAACGGGGGATCATTTCTCGCTCGCGGTGGACATGGTGCCTCCGTTACAGCAACCCTGGCCGTGACTCCCGGTCAGCAACTCAACCTGTTCGTGGGAGGTGGAGGCGAAGGCCGTGCTTTCACGAACGGGTTGACCCCATTTGCTGCCGGTGGCGGAAGTTCGACCATCGACCCAACGTTGCAAACCACTCGTGTCATCGCCGGAGGTGGTGGCGGTGCATCTCGTTCAAGGGACGGGGGTGACGGTGGCCAAGCCGGCGGTGCGGGAGGAGCGGGGAGCACGTTTAGTGGCACGCCAGCGCAGGGAGGGGCCAACGGAGTCGGAGGAGCGGGCCAGTCCGGTTTCATGCTTTCCGCGCCATCCGGGGGAAATGGAAATGGTGGACCGGGTGGTGCCGCGTCAAACGGATCGGTGGCCGCCGGCGGGGTCGGCTACGCCGGGGGCGGCACCGGAGGAGGAAGTCCGAACGGCAATCTTTATGGTGGCGGAGGTGGCGGCTACGGGGGTGGCGGGGCCGGAAATCCGGGTTCGGGCGGGGCTGGCGGCAGCGTCGGACCCACCGGAAGCGTGTTCGCGCAGTCGACCAATGGTGGCGCCGTCGGGCAGAACGGAGGAAGTGGATCGATCGCGATCACGTACGAACCGTGCGCACCGTCGACGTCGTCATCAACGACAATCGCTCCCACTTTGGTCCCCACCGAGGACCCAACTGCAGTGGAGCCGACCTACACGGGCTGATTCTCGGACTCAACCCACCACTGCGGCGCGGGCGATCTTCTGGACCTTCTGCGATGCGGGGACGGCGACCTGCGCACCTCGTTCGTCCTGTACCCCGATGATCCCCCAGGTCTTCGTGTCGTAGTCGACCCACGGATACAGACCCATTCCGCCATTGCCGCTCACGACGGCGGTGCCACCGAAGACGTTGAGCACATCGGGCCAGCATCCGAGTCCGTAACGAGGAATCTTGGTGATGCCGACCGAATAGTCGCGGGAGGTGTCGTACTCCGCCACCTGATTGGAAACGATCGTGTCGACAGCATCGGCGCTGAGCACCCGAACTCCGCCCACCGAACCGCGTTGGAGGATCATGGTGAGGAACTTGCCGTAGTCATCCACGGTGATGCGGACGCCGAAGGCGCTGTTGGCCATGGCCGGTGCACCGGGCCATGTGGTGGCCGACATCTGCAGCGGCGCCGTGATCCGCTGTTGGACCGCTGTGGCGAAGTCGGTTCCCGCCAACACTTCGACCAGTCGACCCAGGACGAGGAAATCGGAGTTCCCGTAGGAGAACTTCGTTCCCGCGGGGAACTCCCGTGGAGAACGAGCGATGGCATCGACGCAGGCTGCGAGCGACATCCCGCCGGCCTGACACCGGTGATCGCGAACCCCCGACGTGTGGGCGAGGAGCTGTCGTGCCGTCACCGCCGGTGTCGAACCGGCGAAAGCAGGAAGCCAACGGGAGATGTCGTCGTCGAGCGAGATCACACCGTCGTCGACGAATGTCATGAGCACAGCCGCAGTGATCCACTTTGTCGACGATGCCACCGACAGTGGAGTGGTCCCCGTGAGTGATCCGACGGTCGACTCATGGATGATCGAACCGTCCGCGCGGGCGATGCGCACCATTCCCCCATTGAGACCAGCAGAT
>CAZMJK010000027.1:2008-4024 GCA_964566555.1 uncultured Bifidobacterium sp.
GTGAACTCACTCGGCGCGTACTGACGAACGACGGTCGTGGGCGTGGAAGACGACGTCGATGACGACACCACGTCGGAGGGAACGGAGGTCGAGACCTCCTGTGCCCCGGGGCCACCGGACGAGCATCCGACCGCTGCGACCGTGAGCACCGCAGCCGCGAGCGCAGCCACGACGGTGAGACGGCGACCATGCATCACGGCTCCATGGTCGCACGCGAACGACTCAGCCGTGCAGCGGACCGTAACTACTCACGTTGTACTTCACGACATCCGGAGCTCCGGCGAGAAGATCACCGACCACTGCGGTGAATGCCGCCATGTGGGGAGTCTGGAAGTGGCCACCGAGCGCGGCTTCGTCATCCCAGTGCTCGGTGATGATGAACGTGTTCGGCTGGCGAACATCCTCGGCAAAACGGTACACCTGACAACCGGACTCGGCCTCGGAACCCTCGGAGACAGCGATGAACGCGGCGATGGCCTCGTCGCGCTTGTCGGGACGAACGGGAAGCGTTCCGCGGATCACGATGGTCATTGGTCGTCCTTTCGACGTCGAACGGAGATGGTGGACGGCGTGACGTTAGCGGTCGGCCAATCCCGCTGCCCGGAGGTGGGCGATGTCGTTGAATCCGTGCATGACGGTGCGACCGGAACCGAGTTGAAGCGTCGTGATCGACGCAGTGGCGACCCACAAGCGCCACGAGACCAGATCGTCGACACCGAGGGCCCAGCACACGGCCGCCTTGATCGGCGAGACATGTGTGACGACCACGGTCGTGGTGCCGGCGACTTCCTCGGCGACGAGTTGATCGAGTGCGTCACTCACCCGTTGTCCGAGTTGCCACAGCGACTCGCCTCCCGGCGGCGCGAATTCACGGTCGGTTCGCCACCGCTGCCAGATCTCCGGCTCGACCGCGGCGAGCGGCACCCCGTCGTACTCGCCGTAGTCGAGTTCGATCCATCGATCATCGACCTCGATCGTGCGACCGAACGCGTCAGCGGTCTCTCGCGTGCGAACCAATGGACTCGAGATCACCCGATCAACAGGCCCGATCGCGCCCGCAAGTGCCTCGGCCTGGCGACGACCGTGATCGTCGAGAGGTGGGTCGATACGACCGAGCAATCTTCCGGTCGCATTGTGTTCGGTGCGACCATGACGAACGACATACAGCATGCGATCCCCTAACAGGTCGGCGGTTGCGACACCGAACGAGTGAGTTGACCGGTGCGCAGGAATCGATCACGAACCTTGGGATTGGCGAAGTCGAAGGCTCGCCACGCCCACACCAGACAAACGAGCCCGATCGCCTCGAGGACGAGGGACACTCCGAGCGGGTGTCCGAACTCCGGCAACCCGCCCTCACCGAAGTCCGCACCGAGGAATGGCCACCAGAACACCTTCGGTCGGGCCCAGATCCCGTCGAGAACGAGATGCATCATCATCCCGATCGGGATGCCGATCCATCGACGACGAACCAGCCGACGTTTCTGTGTGGCCAGCATCAGGATCCCCAGAAGGGCGACGGGGGCGATGAGCGCGTGGAGGAGTTTGGGGCCACCGAACACGACTTCGCCGATGGGCAGAATCGAGCCGAGCATCACGAGTCGATAGTCGAGAGCGGGACTACGGAAGACCCACCAGACGAACACGAAACTGACTCCGGCGAACCAGAGGATCATCGGACGAGCAGTCTCCCGCAGTCGGGGCAATAGGCCCGTTCATCCGGAGGAAGTTTCTTGATGACATCGACCTCGGCTGCAGCCAACGAGATGTGGCAGGCCATACACGTCGATCCCTGCAGTCGAGCCACACCCACGCCACCGGCGCCACCACGAAGTCGCTCGTACTCGGCAAGCAATGGAGCGGGAACGGCATCCACCAGGGCCTGACGAGCCGACGTCGTCGCCGAGAGCTCGACATCGACGGCGGCTTCGGCGGCGCCGAGCGCGTCGAGAATCGTCGCTCGACGTGCCGCCAACCCTTCGACGGTGTAGTGCACCGACGGGAAGTCGAGCGCGG
>CAZMJK010000027.1:4034-14235 GCA_964566555.1 uncultured Bifidobacterium sp.
GTCGCTTCAACGATTCGAGATCGGCCTGCAGCGCCTGAGCCTCTTTGGGCGACGTCATCGATCCGTCGTAGAGCTGCTTCTCCACATGCGCCGCCTTCCCCTCTACCGTGGCGATCTCGTCCTCGAGTCGCTTCTGCATCCTCGCCAACTCATCTCGCTGCGCCTGCGGTTCGGCCACCTCCGCCCGAACAGCGGCGTCCTCGGCATCGAGTTCGACCAACATCGCCCGCTCGGGCAGCGTGGCCCGGCGATGACGCAACTGATCGGCCGCCGTGTCATTGGCCTGCAGGTCGAGAAGGCGCTCGAGATCGCTCATGGCAACAGCCTTACCCGTGCCGACCCCTGTTGTCGCATCGATCAGTTCGGCGTCGGCGGCGCAACCGTAGTGGTCGTGGTGGAGGTCGTCGACGAAGTCGACGAAGTCGAGGAGGTTGATGGTCGAGTCGTCGTCGCGCCTGGTCGCGTGGTCGTGGTCGTCGACGGACGCGTCGTCGACGAGGAGGATGACGAGGTCGATTCCACCACTGTCGGTTCGGCGCCGTTCAGGATTCCGTAGGGATCACCCGCACCCGAGGCCGGTTTGCTGGCTCGACTGGGTGCGGCGCAGGTCGGCCAGTCGACTCGCTTCTGCTTCGTCGCATCGACGACCGCCTGATTGAAGTTGTGCCAGATGGTGGCCGGCCACAACCCGCCGAACTGCTCGCGACCGCCGAGATTGCCCATCGGTTTGGTTCCCTCGGCGGGGATGCCCATCCACACCGCGGTGGTGAGTTGGGGGGTGAAGCCGACGAACCACGTATTGGAGTTGCTCTCCGTGGTTCCGGTCTTCCCTGCCGCCGATTGGCCTCGCAATTGCGCATTCGTACCGGTGCCGTTCTGCACGTTGTTGGCCAGGATCTGTGTGGCCAGACAGGCGGTCTGCCAACTGACACCTCGTGTGGCGTTGCTGATGTGCTGGAACAGCACTTTGCCCGTGCGATCCTCGACCCGATCGATGAAGTAGGCCGCTTCGCGGATCCCGCCGTTGGGGATGGCGGAATAGGCCGACGCCATTTCGAGGGGCGTGACATCGAAGACGCCGAGAGGCATCGACTTCGCCCGGGGATCGAACTGGCTCGACACACCCAAGCGCTGCGCCGTGTACATCACGTTCTCGAGTCCGACCGTTTGGCCGAGACGAACGAAAGCGCCGTTCGACGATGCTGCGGTCACTCCTGTCAGCGTTCCACCACCGCCGGTGATGACGTAGGGATTGGGCGTGCTTCCCGGATTGGGCCACGATCCCCCGCCGCCGACGGTGTCGTCGGGCAGCACTCCCTGTTCCAACGCCGCGAGGAGGACGAAGGTCTTGAAGGTCGAACCCGTCTGCCGGCCCGGTTCGTGGGTAGCGATGTCGTACTTGTAGTCCTTGAAGCCGGGACCACCGACGAGAGCACGAACCGCTCCCGAGGCCGACTCCACCGACACCATTGCTGTGGTGATGCCCTTGGCGTCGGCCTCGGAGCGCACGTTCGACGGGAACGTGTTGTCATGCGCGTCCTGGGCCGCATCCTGAGCGATCGGATCGAGGGTGGTGTAGATCTTGAGTCCGCCACCGAAGACCTGGGCATAGCGTTCCTGATAGGTCGAACCGAGACGAGTGTCGGCCAGGAGTTGCTGCTTGACCTCTTCGACGAAGTAGCTCTCTTCGGGAGGAAGTGCGATCGACCCGCAGTACTCGGGACGGAATCCGACGGCCACGCCTGTGCACTTGCCCACGGGAAGCGGGATGGAATCGAACGTGATGGCCTCGTCGCGGGTGATCACGCCATTGGCGACCATCCGATCGAGCGCTTGCTTGCGCTGCTCCTTCGACTTCTTCGGGTAGAGGATCGGATCGTTCTGCACCGGATTCGAGATCATCGATGCCAGCAATGCACTATCGACCCAGTTCAATTGCGAAACGGGCTTCCCCCAATAGGTCTCCGCCGCAGCCTGCACGCCGTACGCGCCGTTCCCGAAATACACGGTGTTGAGGTAGAGCTCGAGGATCTGGTCCTTCTCGAGCTGACCCTCGAGGCGAATGGCGAGCGCCGCTTCCTTGGTCTTTCGGTTGAGCACCCGTTCATCACTGAGCAGCGCCTTCTTCACCAACTGCTGCGTGATCGTCGAACCACCCTGTTCGACCTCACCGGACTGCACGTTCTGGACAAGGGCTCGAAGGAGTCCACGGAGATTGATCCCACCGTGCTCGTAGAACTGCGCGTCCTCCACCGAGAGGATCGCCTCTTTGACGGTGTCGGGGATCTCACTCAGAGGAACGGGATCGCGATTCTCCTCGGCATGGAGCGTGGCCAGAAGCGAACCATCGGCGGCGAACACCTGCGAGCGAACGGCATAGTCCTGGAACTGGGACACGTCGATGGCGCCGTCACCGCCTTCGACAGCGGAGGCAACGCGGGCGATGGACGGCACCAGGATGGCGAACGCCACCGCGACGACCACACCGCCGCTCAGGATCGCGGCGCCGAACTGGACCAGTTTCTTCATGCCGGGGTCAACAGTACCGGCGCCCTGAGCCGATGACCGGTCAGGCCCGAGGCCAGTCGACAGGCCGTTTCTCCACGAACGCCCGCATCCCCTCGACCATTTCGGGGCTCATCATGGTTCGATGGAAGAGTCCGGTGTCGGGCATGGGCAGTCGAGCGTTCAGATCGCGTTTGATCGCGGCGCGGGCCTCGGGACCGGTGAGCGAGATCTGCTCGAGCACCCAGTCGGTCTCTGCATCGAGTTGGTCATGCGGAACGACCTTGCCGATCAGTCCCATGGCGTCGGCTTCGGTGGCCGACACCTCGGCCGCGGTGAAGAACAGGTAGCGCGCCTTGGCCACTCCCACCGCTTCGGCGATCCTCGCCGACATGAATGGATCGGGGATACCTCGAAGCAACTCGGGAATTCGGAAGCGAGCATCAGCGGAGGCGATCACGACATCACAGTGCAGAGCGAGATCGAGCCCACCCGCATGGCAGAGACCGTTGATCCGCGCCACCCAGATCTTGCGACACCGCTCGATATGACGGAACGGGAAATTGTCGGTGGCGTCCCACTCGTTGGCCAGCCCCTCGGGGTCTTCGGACTTGCCCGCCATGTCGCCACCGGCGGCGAACCACTTGTCGGTGCCCGTCAGACACACCGAGTCGAGTTCCGTTTGACCATCGGCCCAGATCGCCGCCCGCTTCAACGCCCGGTACATGTCCTGCGTGAAGGCGTTGCGGCGCTCGGTTCGATCGATTCGCAGGTGCAGCGTTTGATTTCGGATCTCGGAGACGATGAACGAGGAGCCGAACGCCGGCGGAACGAGATCGGCCACCATCAGATGCCGTAGACCTTCGCGGCGTTCTCGTAGAGGACTTTCCGAATGACGTCCTCGGGAAGTCCGCCGAGAAGTTGCTGCGCGTACTCACGGGGGCGAGTCGCCGCCGTTCGGGGGCCGGGGTGCATACAGGTCGGATGCGGATAATCGGTCTCGAACATGATGTTGTCCGGAAGCACGTCGATGGCGGCGAGCGCCGACTTCGTCTCGAACCAGAAGCATCCGTACAGCTGACGACGGAAGTACTCGCTGGGGATCAGGTCGTACTCGGGATGCTCATCGCGAACGCCACCGTTGTTCCACTGCCAATCGAAGGTCTCGAGCGCACCCGGGAGCCAGCCGACGCCGGATTCCACCGAAACGAACTTGAGTTCGGGGAAGCGATGACACATGCCACCGAAGATCAGGTCGGCGATACACCGCATGTTGTCCATGAAGATCATCGAGGAGACCTTCGCGAAGTTCGTCATCCAGCCCATGCCGGCGACATCTTCGAACTGCGTACCCATCGAGCCCCCACCCACATGGAAACTCACCGGAACGCCAGCGTCCTGAACGGTCTTCCAGATCGGATCCCAATGAGTGCTGGCCAATGGCGGCTGGCCGTAGTCCTGCGGCTGGTTGCAGAAGTTGATGGCTTTGTGGCCCATCTCGAGACAACGTTCGATCTCACTGATGGCCAGATCGAGATCCCAGAACGGAACCGCCGCGATCGGAATCAGTCGCGACGGGTCGGCGCTGCACCAATCGGTGAGGAAGTCGTTATAGGCCCGAACGCACTGCGCCACGAGTTCACGATCCCCGAGACGCAGGAAGTAACCGTTCCCGAATCCACCGACGTTCGGATAGAGGATCTGTGCGTCCACACCTTCTTCGTCGAGGAACGCGAGACGCGCCTTGGCATCGAACATGGCGGGATGGATGTCGTCGTAGGTTTTCGGGGTACTGATCGGCATGATGCCGTCGAAACCGGCCATCGAGTAGTAGCCCGGGGCACCGATGCGTTCACCGTTCACCATCCACTGATCCACGCCGTCGACTCGTTCGATATGGGGGACCTTGTCGTGGAGCGATGCCGGGAACGAGCGCGTCCACGTATCGGGCGGCTCGGTGAGATGGGTATCGACGTCGATCACCTTGTAGCTATCGAACAGATCGGTCATGGTTCCTCCCTTTTCAGCCGAGCAGCGATGACACCGCTCAGCGTTCGACCCCCATCGGCCAGTCACCGATGATGCCAGAGTCTTCGAGTGCTCTGAGTTCTGCCTCGGAATGACCCAACAGGCCCCCGAGAATTTCCTGATTGTGCTGCCCGAGCGTGGGGGCGGGCATCCGCACCCAGTGTTCGACACTCGCGTACCGGAACGGCAACGTCGGCGTCGGGTGCGTGCCGACCACCGGGTGATCGACCATCTCGCAATAGCCCCGGGCATCGTTCTGCGGATGACCCGAGGATCGACGATTGTCACGGGTCTCGGCCGCCGGCACCCCGGCGGCGACCAGGGCGGCGACAGCGTCGGCCACGTCGCGTGAACGGGCCCACTCACCGATGACGGCATCGAGACGGTCGTGTTCACGTCTGCGATCGACGAGCGTCGCCAAGGTGGGATCTTCGGCCAACTCCGGGTGTCCGATCACCGTCGCCAGCGCCCGCCATTGCTCGTCGGTCGCGCACGAGACGGCGAGCCAGTTCTCGACCCCGCGACACGCGTAGAGATTCTGCGGGGCGGCGTACGGGCTTCGATTCCCCTCGCGTTCCACCCGCAGACCGTGGGCCGACCATTCGAGCACCGGCTCAGCCGCAACATTCACGGCCGCTTCGAACATCGGGGCCTCGATGAGGCACCCCTCCCCCGTGCGATCGCGATGGGCGAGTCCGACGAGCGCGCCGAAAGCGGCGTGCAGGCCACCGTTGGGATCACAGGGACCCCTCTGGATTCGCGGTTGATCCTCCGGATGACCCGTCATCCACGCGAGTCCGGTGATCTGCTCCATGGTCTGCGCGAAACCCGGACGATCACGCCAGGGACCGTCGAGACCGAACGCCGGCATTCGAACCATCACTGCACGCGGATTGACCTCGCGGATCACGTCCCAGTCGAGGTCGAACGCTTCGATGACACGAGGCGTGAAGTTCTCGATGACGATGTCGGCTTTGGCGGCCAACTCGAGCGCGAGGGCGCGACCCTCGGGACGATCGAGATCGAGTGTGACATCGAACTTATTCGTATTCGCCGACAAGAAGAATGCGCTGTACTCCCACCATTGCGGACGGCTGTAGAACATGCCGCCCGCGGTGCGCATGCCATCAATACGGCGCGTCGACTCCACGTGAATGACCTCGGCACCGAGAGTGGCGAGGATTCCCGCCGCCGAGGGGCCCGCCCACCACGCGGTGAGATCAAGGACCGTCAGCCCCGCGAGCGGCAGGGGAACCGCGGCCGAGGTCGCCTCCGGACGGGGTGACCGCTGCGGAATCGCGGCGGCATTGTCATGGCCCACACTCGGAGCCGGGCGCGGCGGTTCGGCCGCGGCGCCATCGAGGAGGTAGGGGCGTCGAGGCATCGAGAACTCATCGAGCGGGTCGCGCTGGAACACACCCCGCTCCTTGGGGTGATCGAGTTCGAGCAGGATCTTGCCGTCGGCCACGGGCGCGACGGGAATACGTAACGCCGCCGCTGCTTCGACGATGTCGGCAGTGGTGTGCTTGGTCGTGAACTCGCGAACCATCGCATTCCATTCGTCGGCGCGCTGATTCCGTGTGGCCAGCGCGGCGAACTCCGCCGTCTCGAGAAGATCAGGTCGTTCGATGAGGATGCAGAACGATTCCCATTGATCGCGCGTATTCGTATTGAACCCGACCCAACCATCGAGAGTCGGTTCGATCGATGGGATCTCGACGGTTCTCGGGGGAATGGAAGGATCGAGTTCGGGTCGACCGGCAAGCGAATTGAACAGATCGGAATAGTTCGTGGCAGTGATGTTCGCCACCTCGAACACCGAGAGATCGATCAACTCGCCGATCCCGGTCTCGCGAGCGCGCCGGACGGCAGCCAACGCCGCGACGGCACCGTAGGCACCGCCCACCCACTCGACGATGCGCCCACCCATCTGGATCGGTGGGAACTCGCGAATTCCTCGAATCGCAAGTGCCCCACTCTCGGCCTGGAGGGTGAACTCGGTGGCGGGGCGATCGGCATAAGGGCCGCCCAGTCCGAACGGGGTGGCGGCCAGGACCACCGTGCCCGGCCATTGCCGCGCCGGTGCCTCACTCACGATGACGAGATCGGCCGCGGAACACAGATCGTCGACGACAGGATCCTCAAGCGATGCCGCGACACTGCGCTGTCCGTGGCGCAGATACCGGAAGAGTGGAGCGGTGCCCTCCGTCGGTTCACCCGACCACTGTGCATGTCGTTGTGGGTCACCCGTGACCGGCTCGACCCTCGTCACCGTGGCCCCTGAATCGGCGAACAACTTCGCGCAGTAGGCCCCGCTGAGGTTCGTCGAAAGGTCGACGACGACGATGTCGCGAAGTTCCCCCGTGATCTCCATAGGCACCCGACGGTAGTGCGCGGGCCGAGGTCGCGTTACGGTCGCTCGGGTGGAACTCGCCTTCGCCGGAGCCGGCACCATCTCGGTGGTTCATGCAATGGCGGCGAGTGCCGTTGGTGCCAGCGTGAAGGCCGTGGCGTCGCGGACGTCTGCTACCGCCCGCGAACGAGCCCAGCAAGTGGGGGCCGAGGTCGTGGCCTACGACGCACTGCCGTTCGGTGCCGATGCGGTGGTGGTGTGCACTCCCCCCGACCGACATTGTGCCGACGCGCTCCGAGCGCTTCGGGCCGGAGCGGTGGTCATGGTGGAGAAACCGCTGGCATCGACCCTGCATGAAGCCGACAAACTCGTGGAGGCCGGAGGATCGCTGCTGTACGCCGAGAATCTCGCGTTCTCTCCACTCATCGTTCAGACCAATGAATTGGTGAGGGGAATCGGTGCGCCAACGTTCATCGAGATCCGCATGCTCTCACCCCGACCCACATGGGGAGACTTCCTCTCCCCCGATCGCGGCGGTGGCGTCCTGTTCGACCTCGGATCACATGCGATCGCGCTCGCGCTTCTTCTCGCCGGCCCCGACGCACCCGTCTCGATCTCGGCCTCGCTCGCTTCGTCTGCCAATTGTGACGTCGACGACGAGGCCGAGGTCGTCATCGAGTTCGCCTCGGGGCTACGAGCTCGTATCGAAACGACGTGGACCAATCCGGACGCGGTGTGGGACGTGCAGGTCTCCAGCGAGTACGGCGTCGTGCGCACCGAGTTGATACCCGATCCCGTCATCGAACATAACGGTGACCCTGTCCCGCTTCCAGAACGGCATTCCGACATCGCCCCCCAACTCGAACAGCTCGGCTACATCGAGCAGATGCGCATGCTCAGCGATCTCGTCGGCGGTGCGCCATCTCCCATCGACGCAAGATTCGGCCGTCGAGTCCTCGAAGTGATCTGCGCCGCTTACAGCGCCGCCGGCGAGAACCATCCGACCGCGTTGCCGTTCCTCGGCTCGCGCGATTCGACGCCCCATCAACTCTGGAGCGATACGGTCGGCGCATGACCGACCTCAGCGTTGATGCGATCCTGACCGAAGCCACCCGGCGAGCCGACGGACGCGATGACCTCGGCGATGGAAGCAACTTCTTCCTCGATGGCCTCGGCCGCTTCATGGAGTCGCTCCACGCCGATGCGCAACTCAACCCCACCGGCGAGTTCATCGCCCGAGAGCGAGCGCTTCTCCACACCGTCAATCGACTGAACTACACCGCCGACCGGACGATGTACCCGGAGATCTCCGACCAGCGGATCGAGAAGCCGGTCTTCATCATCGGAATGCCACGCACCGGCACCACGATCCTGCACGACATCCTCGCTCAGGACCCCGCCAACCGAGCCCCGCTCACCTGGGAATGCATGTTCCCCTCGCCTCCACCACGGGCCGAGACGTTCGCCACCGATCCGCGTATCGCGATGTGCGCCGCCACGATGCCTCCCATCGAAGAACAACAACTCAAAGCCATCCACCCCCTGGGAGCGGAACTCACCCAGGAGTGCGTGACGCTCATGGGCGAGGCGATGTGCACTCCTCTCTTTCACAATCAGTTCAATGTGGCGACCTACCAGACCTGGACCGATCGTGAGGCGGACTGGTCGAACGTCTACGCGTTCCACCAGAAGCAACTGCAGCACATGCAGGCGTTCAACATGCAGGATCGGTGGGTCCTGAAGACGGGAGCCCACCTCTGGGGGCTCGAGCACCTGCTGGCCACCTATCCCGATGCGCGGATCGTCTTCACCCACCGCGATCCGGTGAAGTCGATGACGTCGTACGCATCACTCACCACCATCGTTCGCAGCGTCGGAAGCGACCACGTCGATCCCGTCGCCGTTGCGGCGGACTGGACCCCTCGCCTGCGTGACGTTCTGATGCATGGGGTGAACGTCCGCAAGGCGAACGACTATCCCGATGCAGTCTTCTACGACATGATGTTCCGCGATTTCATCACCGATCAGTTCGCCGTGATCGAGCAGATCTACGACGCGCTTGGTCTCCCCATGACCGAGGGGGCGGCCGCGGCGATGCAAGCGTTCATCGACGCCAATCCACCCGGCGTGCACGGAACCCACGACTACACGCCCGACCAGTACGGGATCGTCCCCGACCGCGTACGCGCCGAATTCCGCGAGTACATCGATCACTTCGACCTTCCGCCGGAGTGAAGGCGCCACACCTGCTGGTCAGATCATGACGATGACGCGCCCGACGGTCTTGCGCTCACCCATCTCCTCGATGGCGCGAGGGAGCTCGTCGAAACCAGGAGTGCTCCCGACGACCGCACGGACCGAACCCGACTTCACCAACTCGACGATGTCGGCGGTCGCCAACTCACCCAACTCTCGGGGGGCGACGTTCCAGCCCATACCTTGTTTGATCAGACCGATCATGTCGTCGGACTGATAGTTGAGCAGCACACCGCACAACTTGAAGTTGCCCATGATGACCTGGCGGGGCACGAGGAATTTCTCGTCGGCGACCACCTTGTTCGAAGCGAATCCCATCATGAGGTAGGTCCCGTTGTACCCAGTGCATGCGAACGAATCGGCCATCACCGCCTCACCGACGTTGTCGAAAACGATGTCGACACCGAGGTTGCCCGTATCGGCAAGCACAATCGCCTTGAAGTCCTCGGAGAGGTAATCGATGGCGACATCGGCGCCGAGTTGGCGACACAACTCGACCTTCTCCGGACCTCCAGCAGTTGCATAGACACGAGCGCCGAAGGCTTTCGCCAACTGGATCGCCGCCGAACCGGACCCTCCGGCTCCAGCGTGGACCAACACCGAGTCCCCCGCCTGCAGACCGGCACGGTCGATGAGCCCGAGCCATGCGAGGTGGAAGGGGAAGAACAACGCAGCCGCATCGGGAAGGGGAATCGCGTCGTCGATCTCGAAGGCAGCGATCGTGGGACAGATCGCGTACTCGGCAAAACCACCGAACGCCTGCTTTGTCACCGCCGCCACCCGCTTGCCCAACCATTCCTCCGCCCCGTCACCACACGCGTCGACGATGCCGAAGGCCTCCATTCCCGGGCTGTAGGGAAATTCCGGGCGCACCATCATGTTCCCGCCGGTGATCCGTTCCAGATCGTTGAGGTTCAACGGAATCGCCAACGCCTTGACCCGAACCTCGCCCGGCCCCGGCTCCGGCCGTTCGACCTCCTCGAGGCGAAGCACCTCGGTCGGGCGACCGTACTCATGCACCTGCCATGCACGCATCGTTGACATCGTTCCCCCCTGGAA
>CAZMJK010000028.1:0-10822 GCA_964566555.1 uncultured Bifidobacterium sp.
CGCAGCAGCACCTCCTCGCCGCCGTCGACGATGCGGTTGCCGAGCTCAAAGGCGAACCGATCGCCGAACCCGCCGAGATCAAACTCGAGCTACCGGTGGACGCGTCGTTGCCGGTGACCTACATCGAACGCGAGGATCTTCGTCTCGAGGCGTATCGTCGACTCGCTGCGGTGACCTCGGCTGGAGAAGTCGCCGATATTCGAACCGAATGGGAGGACCGGTACGGTCCGGTGCCGAGCGATGCCGAGGCCCTCCTCGACGTGGCCCGACTGCGGGCCGAATGCGTTCGCACGGGTGTCACCGAGGTGACGGTGACGAAGGGGCCGGGATTCGGTGGGCCGAAGTTCGTTGCTCGGCTCTCTCCGCTCCAACTCCGAACCTCGGCCACGATCCGACTCGAACGCTTGTATAAGGGATCGATCTACAAGGCCGAGCCACAGCAACTGCAACTCCATCTTTCCTCGTCCTCGACGATCGTCGACGACCTCGTTGTCGCGCTCGCCGACCTCGTCTCGATCGACGAGGACTGACTATGGGGACTCTGTCCGCTCCGTTAGTGTGAGAGGCCTTGTGAAGACGACCCGAAGTATCTCCATCGCCGCCCTCCTGGCCGCCATCGTGCTGGCGCTCGTGGGTTCCTCCTGTTCGGCCGTGAACCCCACCGCACTGACCGTGGATTCCTGGACGCTCTCGGACAGCGACTTCCAATCCCAGCTCAATGCCTTCTCGAAGGTGTACGAGTCCTCCGGTGGGGCCAGCAAGTTGCGCTCGGAAGACGGAAACGCGTGGGCGACCTCGTACACCTCGGCATTCCTCAACGATCAACTCAGTCTTCAGTTGGCCCAGATCGGAGTGAAGAAGCGCGGAATCACGATCACCGATGCCGATCGGGCCCAAGCGAAAACGCTTCTGGAGCAGAACTTCACCAACAGTTCCGGCGCCTCGGTCTTCTCCGAATTGCCGGCCTCCTACCAGGCATCGCTCATCGAGGGAGTTGCGGCACAGAACCTGCTCGGAGCGGCGGTGATCGAAGAAGCGCAAACCGATGACGGTCTCCGCAAGCTCTACGAGGCCACGAAGGATCAGTACCAAGGTGAACTGGTCTGTGCCAGCCACATCCTCGTTCTCGCCGGGAGCGGTTCCTCGAACACGACACCAACCGACGCGCAGTACGCGACCGCTCTGACCTCCATCAAGGAGATCCAGTCGCAACTGACCGGAGCCTCCAATTTCTCGACGGTCGCTGCCGCGAAGTCTCAGGACACCGGATCGGCGCAAGCGGGCGGTGCGTTGCCCTGCAGTCCCAAGGGAACCTTCGTCACCGAGTTCGATAACGCAGCGTGGACGCAGCCCGTCGGTGTTGTGGGCGCCCCGGTCAAGACCAAGTTCGGCTATCACCTCGTGCTCGTGACGGCTCGAGGACAGCTCACCTTCGAGCAGTTGAAGGAAACGCTGAAGCAGACCGTTTCCGACAACGTCGACACGATCGTGGCGGCCGAGTTGATTCGGATCGCGTCGGAGGCGAATGTCTCAGTGAACGGTCGGTACGGCCAGTACGACGCTGCTGCTGCTCGAATCGGTGCTCCGTCGGGAGCCACCCCCACGACTGTTGCCGGACTACCGCTGAAGTGACGCAGGTGGGGCGATGACACCGAAGGTCGTCATCGTGGGCCTCGGGCCCGGAGACGTCGAACTGCTGACCGTGGGCACTCGCGCCGCCATCGACGAGGTTGCGGTGCAGTTCGTGCGCACTCGGCGTCATCCGGCGGCGTCGATCATGAAGTCGGCGGTGTCGTTCGACGACGTCTACGAGTCGATCGACCAGATCGAAGCGGTGTACTCGACGATCGTCGAGCGAGTGATCGCCGCGGCACGCGAGTCGGGGGTCGTGCTCTACGCCGTGCCCGGGTCGCCGATCGTCGCCGAACACACGGTCGAGTTGCTTCTCGCTGATCCACGATGCGAAGCGGTCGTGATCCCCGCCTTGTCGTTCCTCGACCTGACCTGGGCTCGACTCGGTGTCGATCCGGTGGCGGTTGGTGTCCGCATCGTCGACGGGCATCGCTTCGCCTCCGAAGCGGCGGGGGAGCGAGGGCCACTGCTGGTGGCCCAGTGCGACTCCGCGGACGTGCTCTCCGAGGTGAAACTGGCGCTCGATGCCGGACTCGAGCCGTGCATGGCGGAAGGAGCGACGATCACGGTGCTGCAGCGGTTGGGGCTGCCGGACGAGGTCGTCGCAGAGATCCCATGGAACGAAATCGACCGCATCGAGGCTGATCATCTGACATCACTCTTCATCCCCGAACTTGAGGCACCGCTTGCGCTCGAGATCACGCGCTTCATCGAACTCGTGCGCGTGCTGCGCGCCGACTGTCCATGGGACCGAGAGCAGACGCACGAGTCGCTCCGTCGCCACCTGCTTGAAGAGGCCTACGAGGTTCTCGAAGCGATCGATCAGATGGACGTCGAGGCTGGTCTCGGATACGACCACCTGGAGGAGGAACTCGGGGATCTGCTCTTCCAAGTGCTGTTCCACAGTCAACTCGCCGCCGAACAAGGTCGCTTCACGATCGCCGATGTCGCCGCGAACGTGCACGACAAACTTCGCTCTCGCCATCCCCACGTGTTCGGGGACATCGAGGCAGACACCGCCGATGCGGTCGTGAACAACTGGGAGCAATTGAAACGGGCGGAGAAAGGTCGGGACTCCGTCTTCGACGGCGTCCCCGATGCGATCCCGGCACTTCTGTACGCCCTGAAGATCCAGAAGAAGGCGGGATCGCTTCTGGATGTCGAGTCTGTGAACCTCCCCGCGACCGATTCGATGGATTCGGCGCTCGCGCTCTTCCGCCAGTCGGTCGATGACCGAACGACGGGCGCACTTCTGTTCGCCATCGTCGACGAGGCGCGACGGGCAGGCGTCGACCCGGAGACCGCGCTCCGGGCGGCGGCGGTGAACTACCGCGATCAGGCCAGGAGTGCTGAACTAGGCGGGCGCGCGGACCGCTGACCGTCCCCATGCGTCGCGCGTCGACGTGGAAAACTTCCCCCACGCCCCACTGATGAGGAGCCCCCGATCCCATGAGCATCATCGAACACATCGCCGGCCGAGAGGTTCTCGACAGTCGCGGCAACCCGACCGTCGAGGTCGAAGTCATCCTCGAGTCCGGGGCGACCGGGAGGGCGATGGTGCCGTCGGGCGCATCGACGGGCGCGTTCGAAGCGATGGAACTGCGAGACGGTGAGGCCCGGTACATGGGCAAAGGTGTGCTCGATGCCGTCGCTCACGTCGATGACGAGATCTACGACGCCCTCGTCGGGTTCGACGCACTCGATCAGCGCGATATCGATCGAGTGCTCCTCGAGCTCGACGGAACGGACAACAAGAGTCGGCTCGGCGCGAATGCGATTCTCGGCGTCTCGCTTGCCGTTGCGCGAGCCGCCGCCGATGAATTGGCGGTTCCGCTGTATCGCTACGTGGGTGGCGTGAACGCACACGTGCTCCCCGTCCCCATGATGAACGTCCTCAACGGTGGCGAGCATGCGGACAACAACGTCGATATCCAGGAGTTCATGATCATGCCCGTGGGGGCGGCGTCGTTCGGCGAGGCACTGCGGTGGGGGGCCGAGGCCTACCACGTACTCAAGAAGGTGCTGCACGATCGAAACCTCTCGACCGCGATCGGTGACGAGGGCGGATTCGCCCCGAACCTCGCGTCGAATGAAGAAGCGGTGAAGCTGCTCCTCGAAGCGATCGAGAAGGCGGGATTCACCCCTGGCACTGACATCGCTCTCGCCCTCGACGCGGCGTCGACCGAGTTCTGCAAGGACGGCAACTACGTGCTGGCGGGTGAAGGGCGTTCCCTGTCGCCGTCCGAGATGGTGGGCTATCTCGAGGATCTGGTGTCGAAGTACCCGATCGTCTCGATCGAGGACGGCATGGCCGAAGAGGATTGGGACGGTTGGTCGAAACTCACGGCGGCCATCGGCGACAGGGTGCAACTCGTTGGTGACGATCTCTTCGTCACCAACGTCGAACGGTTGTCGAGAGGCATCGAGGTCGGCGTCGCGAATTCGATCCTGGTGAAGGTCAATCAGATCGGATCCCTGACCGAGACACTCGAGTCGGTGTCGATGGCGACGCGTGCGGGCTACACCGCCGTGATGTCGCATCGTTCGGGTGAAACCGAGGACACCACGATCGCCGACTTGGCGGTTGCCACGAATTGCGGTCAGATCAAGACCGGCGCTCCTGCTCGAAGCGATCGCGTGGCGAAGTACAACCAGTTGCTTCGCATCGAGGATGATCTCGGCGATGCAGCCGCCTATTGGGGTGCCGCAGCGATCAAACAGGTTGGCCGCTGATCATGAGTCGAGGGCCCCGTCGGTCTCGCGCAGCATCGCCTGCGCCGCAGAAGCGCTCCACCGCGTCTGCGGAACCGACGCGCGCCCGTCGTCACAAGGGGTCGTTGCTGCGTCGTTCGACGTGGATCATCGCGCCGGTGATTCTGGTGATCCTGACCACTGGAGCCCTGGCGTTCCTTGCCCCCACGCGCACATTGCTCGATCAACGAAAGACCGCGGCAACCGCGGAGCAGCGACTCGCTGAGCTCGAACGAGCCAATGACGATGCCCAAGCACAGGTCGATGCATTACAGACCGATACCGAGATCGAGCGCCTCGCCCGAGAGCAGTACGGCTACGCGAAGGCCGGTGAAGAGGTGTACCACCTGCTTCCCGAAGCGAAGGACCCGGTTCGAGTGCCCGATACGTGGCCATTCGAAGGTCTCGGTTCGAGTCTCGCCCGCTGAGGGGGCCGAGAGCAGGCGTCCACTAACCTGACGAGACCGAGTATCTCGAGGGGGAGTGGAACAAATGAGCGTGATGGGAACACGGGTCCTTCGTCGTGAGGACCCGCTCTTTCTGACCGGAGGGGCTCGTTACACCGCCGATCTTGACGAGCCCCTGCTCGCTGGTGCGGTCTTCGCTCATTTCGTGCGCTCGACCATCGCCCACGCTCGCATCACCGAGCTCGATGTTTCCGAGGCGCGTGAGGCCCCGGGGGTCATCGCTGTTCTCACCGCCGCCGATATCGCCGCCGCCGGCGATCTGGGCTCACCGCCGGCGGCGATTCCCGGCATGGTCCCGGACATTCTCAGTCGACCATGGTTGGCGAGTGAGGTCGTGCGATTCGTCGGAGAAGCGATCGCCGTGATCGTGGCCGAGACCGCGGTGGCGGCGGAAGATGCCGCTGAACTCGTGATCGTGGATTTCGATCCCCTCGATGCCGTCGTCGATCCGACCTACGCCGCGACCGACGCCGTGCTCCTTCATCCGGAACATGGCACCAATACTGCACTCGAAGTTCCGTTCGGATACACCGATTCGTTCTTCGATGGCTGCGAAGTCGTCGTCACCCGCGACATCGTGAACCAACGGGTCGCCGTTGCCCCGCTCGAGCCCCGCGCGCTCGCAGTCGTCTGGCACGAGGGGCGCCTCATCGCGTGGTCCGCGACCCAAGCTCCGCATTCGGTCAAGGGCAAGATGGCCGCGGTCTACGAACTCGAGCCCGAACAGGTGCATGTCATCGCACCAGCCGTCGGCGGGGGTTTCGGCGCCAAGATCAACCTGCAGACCGACGAGATGCTGCTTCCGTGGGTGGCTCGCCATGTCGATCGACCGATTCGATGGGTCGAGTCACGGAGTGAGTCGATGGTGTGCATGCCTCATGGCCGCGGTCAGGTCCACAAGGTGGAGATCGGCGGGACACGAGACGGAAATGTCGAGGCGTATCGATTGACGGTGCTGCAGGACGTGGGTGCCTATCCGGGGATGGGAACCTTCCTCCCGTTCATGACCAGAACGATGGCCCCGGGCACGTACGACATCCCCAGGATCGAATGCAACGTGAAGTCGGTGATGACGAACACGACACCGATCGAGGCCTACCGGGGCGCCGGGCGACCGGAGGCAACGGCGGCGATCGAGCGGGCGTTCGACCTCTTCGCCGCCGAGATCGGAATGGATCCGGTGGAGGTTCGCCGTCGCAATCTCATCGGCGCTGATCAATTCCCGTTCACCACGCAGACCGGTGCGATCTACGACTGTGGTGACTACGTGGCGGCACTCGACCTCGCCCTTGCCGAGGCCGATTACGAGGGCCTCCGCGCCGAACAAGCGGCGCGACGGGCGGCGAATGATCCTGTGCAACTCGGTATCGGTGTCGCCGTGTATGTCGAGATCACTGCCGGTCCAGCCGGCAGTCAGGGTGAATTCGCGAAGGTCGTCCTCCATAAGGATGGGGGCCTCACCGTCTACACGGGTTCCTCCTCGCACGGTCAGGGCCACAACACGGCGTGGGCGATGTTGGCGAGCGACCTCACGGGGATCCCGATGGACTCGATCGACGTCGTCGCCGGCGATACCGATCGGGTCGCCGAAGGTGTCGGCACCATGGGGTCCCGTTCGCTGCAGTTGGGTGGATCCGCTGTCTGGACCGCAACCGGTCAGGTCGTCGAGAAGGCCAGGAAGGTCGCCGCGGAACTTCTCGAGGCTAACGTGGACGACATCGAACTCGATGCTGATCGCGGCGTGTTCCACGTGGCGGGAACGCCGACGCTCACCAAGTCGTGGGCTGAGGTAGGTGCCGCAGGTGACATCGTTGATCCGATGGGCGCCGGTGCAACTGGGCTACCGATTCAAGCGGCGTTGACCTTCACCGCCGACAACGCGACCTTCCCGTTTGGTGCGCATGTCGCTGTCGTCGAGGTCGATACCGAAACGGGGAAGACGACACTTCGCCGCATCGTGACCTGTGACGATGCCGGTCGCATCCTGAATCCGCTCATCGTCGAAGGTCAACGTCACGGCGGCATCGCGCAGGGTGTCGGACAGGCCTTGTTCGAGCACATGATCTACGACGACGACGGCAATCCATTGACCTCGAATCTTGCCGACTATGCGTTCGGTTCGGCGGCGGAGTTCCCCAGTTTCGATCTCGTCCCCTTGGAGACTCCGTCGCCGGTGAATCCGCTCGGAGCGAAGGGCATCGGCGAATCCGGAGCCATCGGTGGAACTCCAGCCGTACAGAGCGCGGTGATCGATGCGCTCTCTCCGTTCGGTGTCACCCATCTCGATATGCCGTACACAGCGGAGCGGGTCTGGCGCGCCGTCAACGGACTCTGATTCGCGGCACGGTGTCATGACCCAGCCGATTCAACCGAGACCTCGCGAGGAACCGGCCCCGAAGGCTCGTTGGCAGAGTTCGGCAAAATGGACGCTGGTGGCCTCGGTCGGAGTGACCGTCGGTATGTTCATGGTGTTCTATTTCCTCTTTCTTCGAGGTTGATACACGATGACCATCGACATTCGCCCGGCCGCGTCGCGGGGCGAGACGCAGCTCGGTTGGCTTGATTCGCGCCACAGTTTCAGTTTCGGTTCCTATGTGGATCCGACGAACACCGGACACGGACTGTTGATCGTCAGCAATGACGATCGTGTGGCGCCGGCCACCGGCTTCGGAACCCATGGTCACGCCGACATGGAGATCATCACCTGGGTGCTCTCCGGTGAGGTGGAACACGCCGACACGCTGGGCAATCACGGAATCATCCGTCCGGGACTGGCCCAACGCATGTCGGCGGGAACGGGGATCCGTCATTCCGAGCACAATCCGAGTCCCGATACCGAGGCGCATTTCATCCAGATGTGGGTGGTACCCGACACCAAGGGGCTTCCCCCCGGGTACGAACAGCAGGATGTGACCGACATCCTCGAAGCCGGTGGACTCGTGGCCATCGCTGGTGGAGGCGGAGTCGAGACGGCGATCCACATCAATCAGGCCAACGCCGTGATGTACGCAGGGCGGCTGCGACCAGATGAATCGGTCGAACTCCCGGAAGCTCCGCACGTCCACCTCTTCGTCGCCGTGGGCACGGCTCGTCTTGGTGATGGAGCGTCGCTCGGGGAGGGCGACGCGGTGCGATTCACCGATGAACCTCCCCATGCGGTCGTCGCCGGCCCGACTGGGGCGGAACTCATCGTGTGGGCCACGGCCTGAGGCCGTTGCGGGACGTCACGATGATGTCCCGGTAGCCTTCGCCGCGTGAATTCCCCCGAACCGAAGTCCGTCGCCGCCGTCACCGAGGGGCTCGCCAGCGTTGGTTATCTGGCGGATGAGGGGTTGGCGACCGCGATCTTCCTCGCGATGTCGATGGGTCGTCCCTTGCTCCTCGAGGGCGAGCCGGGGGTTGGGAAGACCGAGGTGGCGAAGGCGCTCAGCACCTTCACCGGTGGCGAACTCCTTCGACTGCAGTGTTACGAAGGACTCGATTCGGCCCAAGCGCTCTATGAATGGGATTACCCGCGGCAATTGCTGCATCTTCGGGCAGCAGAAGCTTCCGGTTCGATCAAGGGCGACGCGACCGCGGTGGAGAACGAGTTGTACAGCGAGCGGTTTCTGATCCGTCGACCGCTTCTCGACGCGATCTCCGATCGCCATCGCATCGCTCCGATTCTGCTCATCGACGAACTCGATCGGGCGGACGACGAATTCGAGGCGTTTCTGCTCGAACTCCTCGCCGACAATTCGGTGACCATTCCCGAACTCGGAACGTTCCGTGCCCCGATTCCCCCGGTGGTGATCATCACGTCGAATCGGACCCGTGACGTTCACGACGCGCTCAAGCGTCGTTGTCTCTACCACTGGGTGGACCATCCCGAACGCGAACGCGAGATCGCGATCGTTCTGTCGCGGGTGCCCGGGGCAGGCGAACTGCTCGTGCGCGAGGTCGCGATCCTCGTGGCCGAACTCCGAACCATCGGATTGTTCAAGCCTCCGGGTGTGGCCGAGACGATCGACTGGGTCATGGCGATGACCTCGCTCGGTACGACGGAACTCGACGAGTCGACCGTCGATGCCTCGCTCGGCGCGATCGTGAAGTACCGCGAGGACGCCGAGCGCATCCGGTCACACGGCATTTCCGACTTGGTGGCGATGGCGAAGTCCGCCGAGCGGTGACCGATGGCGGGGAACGACACGATCCTGGACCTGGTGGCGGTGCTTCGTCGAACAGGACTCCCGATCCCCGTTGGAAGCCTCATCGCTTTCGTCGATGCGGTCCGACGTGTCGGTGAAGATCCCCGATCCATCTACTGGTGCGGTCGGTCGACGCTCGTGCATTCGCCAGTGGAGTGTGAACTCTACGACCGCGTCTACCGGCACTGGATACTCGGGACCGAGCCATCTCTGACGTTCGAAGCCGGGACCGAGAACGAGATCGAGGAACGTGTCGTCGACGATGACGACATCGGGCAGCAGTCCGAGACGAGTGGGAATTCGACGGACGGCGCGAACGTCCTTCGCTTCAGTCGCACCGAGACCCTTCACTCGATCGACTTCGCATCCATGACCGACGATGAGCGAGCCGAGGCCGACCGGCTCATCGCCGCCATGAAGGTGCAACCGATGACGCGTCGTTCACGGCGCCGGCGCCCTTCGACCAGCCAAAAGGGATCCCCGGATCTTCGGCGGACGCTTCGCTCATCGTTACGTACCGCGGGCGAGCCGATCCACCGGCGTACGCAGGTCCGAGGTGACGTGGCCCGTCGGATCGTGATCATCGCCGATATCAGCGGATCGATGGAGGCCTACAGTCGTTCGCTCGTTCGATTCGCCCATGCAGCGATTGCCGGCCGCTCGAATGTCGAGGCGTTCGTCCTGGGGACTCGGCTCACTCGACTGACGCGTGAGCTCGACACGAAGGACCCTGATGACGCACTGCGACGAGCGATCGAAGCGGTCGAGGATTGGTCGGGCGGGACGCGACTCGGTGAGGGACTTCGTGCCTTCAACGATCAGTGGGGAACGAGGGGAATGGCTCGGGGAGCAGTCGTTGTGATCCTTTCCGATGGGTGGGATCGGGGGGAAGTCGGTCTGCTCGAGCAGGAGATGGCTCGCCTTCACCGAGTGGCGCTCAGGATCGTGTGGGTGAATCCGCTCAAGGCATCGGAAGGGTACGCACCGTTGGCGCGAGGGATGGCGGCCGCGCTGCCCTTTGTCGACGAGTTCATCGAAGGGCATTCGCTCGACTCGCTCGAACTGCTCTCGAAGGTGATCTCCCACGATCGTCGCGCCCTACCATCTCGGCAGGCAGTACTCCCGAATGGGACCCCGAGGTGAAGTGATGAAGGAACTCATGTCCGATATCGAACGCTGGCGCGCCGCAGGTCAGCGTGTTGCGATCGCTCGAGTCGTCGATATCGAGGGTTCAGGACCGCGGCTTCCCGGCGCGTCCATGGCCGTCGCCCAAAATGGCGAGGTCGCGGGATCGGTGTCCGGTGGGTGTGTCGAGGGAGCCGTGGTCTCTGAGGCGCTCGAGATCCTCGAAACCGGGGACCGACGGGTTGTGACCTTCGGGTACAGCGATGATGAGGCCTTCGCCGTCGGGCTGACCTGTGGCGGGACCATTCACCTCTTCATCGAACCGCTGGACTGGTGACGGTGTGACTGCCTCGATCTATGACGTGTGGCGAGACGCGGTGACCGATCATCGCCCGGTGGCGCTGGCAACCGTGATCGCTGGCCCCCATCCGGGGGCGAAGATCATCGTCGGGGATTCCCTCGAACCCTTGGGCACGCTCGGGGATCCCGATCTCGATCGCGTGGTGATTCGCGACACGATCGGTGAACTCGCCGGCGGACGATCCGGTATTCGCCATTACGGTCCCCACGGCGAGGCGCGTGAAGACGCAGTGTCGGTCTTCATCGAATCGTTTGCGCCGCCGCCCCAGATGTTGTTTTTTGGTGATACGGCCACCACCG
>CAZMJK010000028.1:10832-11146 GCA_964566555.1 uncultured Bifidobacterium sp.
CCCAGATGTTGATCTTCGGAGCCGTCGACTTCACCGGTGCGCTCGTTCGGGTCGCGAAAGTGCTGGGGTATCGCGTCACCGTCTGCGACGCGCGTGAAGTCTTCGCCACCAAACGACGGTTCCCGATCGCCGACGAAGTCGTCGTCGATTGGCCGCATCGTCATATCGAGAAGGTCGGTGGACGACTCAGTGCTCGTGACGCCATTTGCGTGTTGACCCACGACCACAAGTTCGATGTTCCGGCCATTCAGGCGGCGCTGGCCACCGACGTGGGCTACCTCGGCGCGATGGGGAGTCGTCGGACGTGTGCGGAG
>CAZMJK010000028.1:11156-13020 GCA_964566555.1 uncultured Bifidobacterium sp.
GACGTGATCGATTGGCGGCGGCCGGCGTCGATATGGATGCGGTGAACTCCCGGCTGCACGCTCCCATCGGGCTCGATCTCGGGGGTCGTACGCCCGAGGAGACCGCGATCGCCATCTGCGCAGAGATCATCTCGGCGCGAACCGGTCGCGTCAGTGCGTCACTCAGTGACACCACCGGCAGCATCCACTAGAGGGAGTCGCCGGGCGGAACGCGCTTGGGGTCAGGCGAGTCCCGACTCTTCGAGTGATCGACGCACCAGCACGCGAGCCAGATGCTCGCGATAGTCCGCTGAGGCGTTGATATCGCTCTGGGCTTCGGTTCCCTCGGCGGCCAGAGCGGCGGCGTCGGCGGCGGAGGCACCCGCGTTGACCGCATCGACCACGGCGCTCGCCATGAGGGGAGTCGAGCCCATGTTGACGAGCGCGACGCCGGTGGACCCGGGCGCACGCCGAGCGCGTGGAGCATGCCGAGCACGGCGTCCGTGGCGACGGCCACGCTGGCCAAGTCCTGAGCGCGGCGATTGAACCTCGGGGACGACCAGCCCTGTGTTTCGAGCTTGGGGATGCGGATCTCGGTGAGGAGTTCGTCGGGGGCGAGGGCCGACTCGAGGAAACCGGTGAAGAACTCCGAGGCGGGGATGGTGCGGGTTCCATTGGGGCCCGTGGCGACGAGTGAGCCACCCATCGCCAAGATGACGGCGGGAAGGTCTGAGGCCGGATCGGCATGGGCCAGTGAACCGCCCAAGGTTCCCCGATGGCGAACCTGGGGATCGCCGACGTGGCTCGCCGCATGCGACAACAACGGTGCTTGCGCGTCGAGGAGCGAACTGATCTCGAGGTCGCGATGGCGGGTCAGCGCACCGATGGCGATGTGATCGCCGGCATCGGTGATGTAGCGAAGGTCGTCGAGTCGTCCAACGTCGACGAGCACCGAAGGTGCTGCCAATCGCAACTTCATGAGTGGAAGAAGGGAATGGCCACCGGCCAGCAACTTGGCCTCGTCGCCGTACTCGGTGAGCGCGCCAAGCGCGGCGTCGACCGAATCGGCGCGGACGTAGTCGAATGCAGCGGGGATCACTTCGGGGCTCCGTTCGATTCGGCCGCGCAAGCCAGCACCGATTTCACGATGTTGTGGTAGCCGGTGCAGCGACACAGATTCCCTTCGAGCCCGAGACGAACCTCGGTTTCGGTCGGATTGGGGATTTCGTCGAGGAGCGAAACCGCCGCCATGACCATTCCCGGAGTGCAGTAGCCGCACTGGAGGCCGTGGTTTTCTTGGAAACAGCGCTGCATGGGGTGAAGGGTGTCGCCGTCGGCCAGTCCTTCGATCGTGATGACCGAACAGCCATCGGCCTGGACGGCAAGCATCGTGCACGACTTCACCGATTGGCCATCGACGTGGATCGTGCACGCTCCACAGGAGGACGTATCGCAACCGATGTTGGTGCCCGTCAGACCGGCATTGTCGCGAACGAACTGGACGAGCAGCGTGCGGGGTTCAACATCGGCGCTGTGCTCGACGCCGTTGATGGTGACGGTGATCTGCATGGTCCCCCTCGATCTGAACCCGCCGGATCAGCACCGGCGAACGGGGGAAGACTAGCCGAGAGGCGGGTGCGATCCCGAGACGAGAGTGGTTGACTGGTTCGATGATCGTCCCCGTCCCACAGGTCGCTGTCATCCTGGCGGCGGGGTCGTCGAGTCGATTTGTCAAGGGTTCGAAGCAGGTGACTCCGGTTCGCGGTCGACCGATGGTTGCCATCGCCGCACAGGCCGCGCTCGATGCCGAGGCCTTCGTCGATGTGGTCGTCGTCTGGGGGGCCGAACCGCTCGATCATCTCCTCCCGGCCGGGGTGCGATCGGT
>CAZMJK010000028.1:13030-14105 GCA_964566555.1 uncultured Bifidobacterium sp.
GCAGCTCGAGGCGTGGGTGCGGAGGCGATCGTTGTGGGATTGGCCGATCAACCGATGGTGCCGGCCGAGGCCTGGCGGTTGGTCGCCGGTCATCCGACCGACCTTCCGATCGTGGTGGCGACCTATGCGGGTGTGCGTGCCAATCCCGTGCGTCTCCACCGATCAGTCTGGGATGACCTCCCATTGACGGGTGATGAAGGGGCTCGAGTGCTCATGCGAGAACGGCCCGACCTCGTTGCGGCGGTAGCCTGCCCGGGCGACGCGACCGACGTCGACACTGTGGAGGATCTCGAGCGATGGAACTGATCAACACCTTCGACGTGAGTGTGCCGGTCGATGTCGCATGGAAGGTGCTGACCGATGTCGAGCGCATTGCGCCGTGTCTTCCGGGCGCCCAACTCCAGGAGATCGAGGGTGACGAGTATCGCGGCATCGTGAAGGTCAAGGTCGGACCGATCACCGCGCAATACAAGGGCAAAGCGATCTTCGTCGAGCGTGATGACGTGAACTACAAGGCCGTACTGGATGCTTCGGGTCGCGATACGCGCGGTCAAGGTAACGCCAGCGCGACGATCACCGCTCAACTCGAATCGGCAGGTGAGGGCACGCACGTGACGGTGACGACCGATCTCACCGTCACGGGAAAGGTCGCGCAATTCGGTCGCGGTGTTCTTGCCGATGTGAGCGCCAAACTGCTGACCCAGTTCGTCGACAATCTGGAACAGACGGTTCTGGTCGATGACGTGCTCGCTTCGATCGACACGGGTGATGCTGCGTCGGCTGCACCGTCATCGGCCTCGGCGACGTCGGCCGATTTGTCGGAATCGACGTCGTCGTCATCGGCTCCGGCCGAGGAGACGCCGGGCGTGCGCAAGATCGATCAGCCCGAGCCCGAGGCGATCGACCTGTTGGAGCAGGCCGGTTCGCCGGTGTTGAAGCGTGCCGTCCCCATTTTGGGTGTCGCGATCGGTGCCTTGATCGTCTTCGGACTCGTGCGTCGTCGTCGACGTCGGTGACCGTCGTGACCGACGATCGAGTGCGAGTCGCCGAACTCCTCGGTCGGGAACCCATGGGA
>CAZMJK010000029.1:0-910 GCA_964566555.1 uncultured Bifidobacterium sp.
CTCCTCGCCGCCCTCAAGGCGCTGCTGTCGGAGCATCCGGGTGAATCCCAGGTCTTCCTCCACATCGGTGAGCGGCAGGTACTGCTGCTCCCGGACACCTTCGCGGTCGCCGCCAGCGCCGGGCTCCTCGCCGAATTGCGGGAATTGCTCGGCCCCGATGCCGTCGCTGCCTGACATCGGGGGCCGAATTGCGCTCACGGTCAGGGCGCGGTGAACTAGTGGTCCGGTTTTGTCTGTTTCAGGGGCTGTTGAACCATGGCTATCAAGGTCGTTACCAAGGACTGCACCCAGCTCAGCGATGCTGAGTTGGCGGAGATGGCGGATATCTGCGCCGATGGTCCGAGCCTGTACGAGGTGGGGCAGTTGTCCAAGCAGGTCGATGCTTGGGTACTCGTCTCTCTCGCCCGCGAGGGCAACGGCCTCAAGGGGTTCTCGTTCTGCACCCTCGAGCGCATCGGTGGGACGCCGAGCGTCCTCATCGGGCTTGCGTCGATCAAGCGCACCTCGAAGCGCTCATCGGTGCTGCGCGCCATTCTCAACGACCAGTTCAAGCGAGCGGTCATGGCCTTCCCGGACGAGGATGTACTCATGGGCACGCGATTCGCGACCGCCAGTGGGTTCGAGGCGTTCCGCACCCTCGATGACATCATTCCCCGGCCCGACCACAAGGCCACTGGCGAAGAACGCGCTTGGGGTCGCCGTCTCGCGAAGCGCTTCGGGATCGACTCGAGTTCCTACGACGACAAGACCTTCATCGCCACGGGTGACGGATCGTTCCCCTTGGCATTGGATTACGAGTCGCTCGAGGCCGACAAGATCGACCCGCAGATCGTGGCGCTGTTCAAGAATGTCGGAGCCAAACGCGGCGATTCGCTCGTGGCCTTCGGTTGGGCGATGGCCGAGGATCTCG
>CAZMJK010000029.1:920-13933 GCA_964566555.1 uncultured Bifidobacterium sp.
CAGTTCTCGTCGTATGGTGCGCTCGTCCTCGACGCGTCCGATTCCCCCTGCGACGTTGACGAACGTGCTCGATCTCGCTCGCCGGGTGCCGGCAGCGGGGAACTCGCAGGGCCTCGATCTCGTGGTACTCGAGGGCGAGGAGACCAGTCGGTACTGGGACACGACACTTCCGGTGGAGAAGCGCTCAACCTTTCCGTGGCCGGGGTTGTTGAACGCGCCCGTGTTGATCATCCCGGTTGGGTCGCCCGGGGTCTATCTCGAGCGCTACAGCGAACCCGACAAGGCACAGTCGAGATTGGGTGAATCGGAGAGCGCGTGGAACGTCCCGTACTGGTACGTCGACACTGCCTTCGCGTCGATGGTCGCTCTTCTCGCTGCGGTCGACCTGGGCCTCGGTGCGTTGTTCTTCGGTCAGTTCGACCACGAGGATGCGATCAAGGCGAGGTTGGGGATCCCCGCCGATCGTCGGCCCGTGGGCACGATCGCTCTCGGCTACGCGTCCGAGGAGCAGCGGCCGAGTCGGTCAGCTCAGCGCCCGCGACGCTCACTCGAGGAGATCGTGCATCGGGGCCATTGGTAGTCAACCGAGGGCATCGAGCCGTTCGTTGAGTTCCTCGATGGTCGCTGCCGGCGCGGCACAGGCCATCTGACGACAGACATAGGCCCGCCCATCGGCGCCCGTCTCGGTCCGGCCCTCCCAGAGGAGGGAGGTTCCGGGTGCTCCCCACGTGCGTACCGCACGCGGAAGCCAGCGTGACTGCATGGCGGTCACGAGGTCGGGTCGATCCCCGGAGACGACGAGTTCATCGATGCCGAGGACGTGCATCTCGATGGCGAGGAGGAGGTGGCCGAAGCCGAGCGGCACTCGAGCCGCTGCCTCGGCGAGTCGGTCGATGATCGCGGTTGCGAAGTCGCGGTAACGCTGGTTTCCCGTGAGAGCGGCGAGACGAAGGAGACCCACGGCGGCGAGGCTGTTCGCGCACGCGGTCGCGTTGTCCATGAACTCCTTCGGACGGGCGACGAGCTGGTCGCCGTCACTTCCGTTGGTGAAGACGCCGATGTCGGCGGGGTCGGCGAACACGTCGATGAGAGCATCGGCGGTGGTGGTTGCTTCGTCGATCCAGCGGGGATCACCAGTGGCTTCGTGGACGCGCAGGAACGCATCGACGAGTGCGGCGTAGTCCACGCTGAACGCCAGGATCCGGGCGTCGCCCTGCCAGGAGCGCATCCATCGACCGTCCACCCGAAGTCGATCGCAGAGGAACTCGGCGTTGATGACTGCTGCGGCGAGCCACTCGCGATTGCCGGTCGCCGCGGCCGCTTCGGCGATCGTCGACAGCATGAGTGCGTTCCATTCGGTCAGGATCTTGTCGTCGAGTCCGGGTCGAATACGACGGGACCGAGCGGCGAACAGTGCCTGACGACCTCGTTCGACCGTCGCCGGTCGATCGAGGTCTCCTCGCACCACCCGTTCGAGGATGTTGGTGTGCTCCCAGTTGCCCGATTCGGTGACCCCATACCACTCGATGACGGCATCGGCATCGGCCCCGCAGATCTCGCGGATCTCGTCGATCGACCAGACGTAGAACTTCCCTTCGACTCCTTCGGAGTCCGCATCCTCAGCGGCGAAGAATCCGCCGAGCGGATGTCGAAGATCACGAAGCACGTAGTCGATGGTCTCGTCGAGTGTCTGGCGGAATCGTGCCTCGCCGGTGAGCTGCCACGCGTGCAGATAGACGCGCGCAAGCAGTGCCTGGTCGTACAGCATCTTCTCGAAGTGGGGGACGAGCCATCGTTGATCGGTGGCATAGCGAGCGAAACCGCCACCGAGGTGGTCGTAGATGCCGCCAGCGGCCATCGCATCGAGCGAGAGGAGGGCGGCGTCGAGCGACGCCTGATCGCCCGTGCGAGCGTGATGACGCAGGAGGGCGTCGATGGCGAAGGTCTGGGGGAACTTCGGGGCACCCCCGAACCCTCCATCGACTCGATCGATCTGCCCGAGCAACGCCGCGATCGCGTTGTTCAGAACGAGATCGTCGGGTCGACGAGTCGGTGCCGGCAGCTGGACTCCTTCGTCGATCGACTCGGTGATGTTCGCCGCTTGTTCCTCGAGATCGGCGCGCCGGGTCCGCCACAGCTCATCGACCCGCTCACAGAGCTCGGGAAAGCCCATGCGGCCCCCGCGAGAGGACTTCGGGAAGTAGGTGCCGGCGAAGAACGGTCGACCATCGGGCAGACAGAAGACCGTCATCGGCCAACCGCCGTGTCCATTCATGGCTTGCACGGCGTCCATGTAGACTGCATCGACGTCGGGACGCTCCTCGCGATCGACCTTCACGTTCACGAAGAGCCGGTTCATGAGTTGACCGATCGCCTCGTCTTCGAATGATTCGTGGGCCATCACATGACACCAATGACATGCCGAATAGCCGACCGATATCAGGACCGGCACGTCGCGTCGTTGGGCCTCGGCGAGCGCCTCGGGGCCCCAAGGCCACCAGTCGACGGGGTTGTCGGCGTGCTGTCGGAGATAGGGACTGGTCTCGGTTGCGAGTCGATTGGTCACGATCGGGAGGCTACCGAGCGACAGTGCGACCCGTTCGAGTCGACGTCGGTCGTAGAGTGCCGGAATGGCGCAGATTCCCCGTATCGCTTTCAACGATGGTCACTCGATCCCGCAACTCGGATTCGGGGTCTTTCGGATTCCGGCGGAGGAAGCGGAGGCGCTGGTCGGTCAAGCGATCGAGATCGGTTACCGCCATATCGATACGGCGTGGGGTTATTTCAACGAAGAGGGCGTCGGTGCCGCCGTCAACAACTGCGGACTTCCTCGAGAGGAACTGTTCGTCACGACGAAGGTGTGGAACAGCTCCCAGGGTCGCGAGCTCTCGATCGAGTCGTTCGAGCGGTCGCTCGAGACTCTCGGTTTCGACTATCTGGACCTTCTCCTCATCCATTGGCCCGCTCCGGCGAATGATCTCTACGTCGAGACCTGGGAAACCTTCATCGAACTGCGAGAGAGTGGGCGCGTTCGTTCGATCGGAGTGTCGAATTTCGAGCCGGAACATCTCCACCGGATCATCGAGGCCACTGGTGTGGTGCCGGCGTTGAATCAGGTCGAGTTACATCCGTTCTTCCAGCAGAAACTGTTGCGCGACTTCCACGACCTGCACGGCATCGTCACCGAGGCTTGGGGCCCGATCGCCCGTGGGGCGGTTGACGATGATCCGCTCCTGGTGGTGCTGGCCAACTCCTATGGACGATCCCCAGCGCAGATCGCTCTTCGGTGGGAGATCCAGCACGGGATCGTGACGATTCCGAAATCGGCGACACCGTCACGTATCGCCTCGAACTTCGACGTGTTCGATTTCGAGATCTCGGCCGACGATATGGCGATGATCGATGCGCTCGACCGGGAGGACGGACGGTTCGGTCCGCTTCCATCGGAGATGAACTGACGCGATCTCCGCTCGATCAGGGGTACTCGGCGCGACGTGACGCCTCCGCCGCTGCGTCCTCGCCGAAGTAGCGGCGCACGAGATGGAGCCCGATGTCGAGGCCGCTCGTCACGCCGGCGCCGGTGATGAGGTCGCCGTCATCAACAACTCGTGCATCGATCACGGTGGCGCCCATCGCCGCGAGATCCTCACGGGCCGCGTGGTGAGTGGTGCAGCGGCGGTCACCGATGAGTCCGGCATGCGCCAGGATCATGGCTCCGGTGCAGACGCTCACCATGGTTGCTCCCCGGCGCGACGCCTCACGAAGATCCTCGGACCATTCACCGCGTTGCGCGACACCCCATGCGCCGTGCTCTGCTCGCGATGCCCACCGCCCGCCCGGCACGATGACCACGTCGGACTCGCCGGCGGTGAACACCGCGTCGGGAAGGACTCGAAGTCCGAAGGACGCGGTGATCGGTTCGAGGTCATGGGCACAGACCCTCACCTGGGCGTCGGCACCGGCATCGGTCGCCGCTCTCAGGATCTCGAGTGGTGCCACGAAATCGAGTTCGTCGACACCCTCGTAGATCACGATGTCGAAACGCGTCACTGGCCCGTGAACTCGGGAGTCCGCTTCTCGGAGAACGCCTTCATCCCCTCTTTGGCATCGGACGAGGTCATCACCGGGATCACATGACTGATCTCGATCGGTTGCGCCTCGGATTCGGGGAGCCAACCGGTCTCGATGACCGACGCTTTCGACGCCTTGACCGCCAGTGGGCCGTTGGCGCAGAGGATCGCCGCGATCTCGCGTGCCTTCTCCATCCCCTTCCCACTCGGGGCGATGTGGCTCACCAAACCCCAACGCAACGCCTCCTCGGCGTCGAGGATGCGTCCGGTCAGCAACATGTCCATGGCCACGGCGTAGGGGATCTGGCGCTTGAGTCTCATCGTGGATCCAGCGCCGGCGATGAGTCCCCGTTTCACTTCAGGAACCCCGAAGGTGGCGTGCTCCTCGGCGATTCGGATGTCGGTGGATTGCAGCATCTCGCATCCTCCGCCCATGCACTGTCCGTTGACGACCGAGATGATCGGCTTCGTGCACCAATGGGTCAGCAGGAGTCCGCGTCCGGTGATACCGGGATCGGCGGCGAGGCGTTCAGCGATCCGCTGCGCCTCTTCGGTCACCTCACCGGACATCCATCCATCGTTGAGGTCACCGCCAGCGCAATAGGCAACGTCTCCGGCCCCGGTCAGGATGACGCACCGAATCGAATCATCTGAATCGGCCAGTTCCCACGCATCGGCGAACCGCACGAGCATGTCAGGAACAAGTGCGTTGCGACGATGAGGCCGATTCATGGTGAGGAGGAGGATGGGGCCGTCGCGTTCGACGAGCAGGCTCGGTCCAGTGGTGTCGGTCATGTGTCCTCCGAGTGTGGGCGATGGGTGAGCGAGCGACGTTCGATCTTGCCGAGCGCCGTCAGCGGAAGTGCGTCGATGAGTTCCAATCGATGAGGCGCACAGTAGGACGGAAGGGTTGACTTCACGTGGTTCCTGACCTCGTCGAGCGACGGGGGAGTCGCGGGGTCCGCCGGCACGACGACGGCCGTCACCACGTGCCCCCATTCGGGATCGGGCCGACCGATCACGGCAACGTCGGCCACACTCGACAGCCGCCGCAGCGATTCCTCGACCGGTGTCGGCCAGATCTTCTCGCCTCCAGAGATGATGAGATCACCGCGACGACCATGCACCGTCAGCATGCCGTCGTCGAGTTCGCCGGCGTCGTTCGTGGCGAGCCAACCATCGGCGGTCCGAGGGTCGGTGCCGTCTCGATAGCACCGCAACAGCATGTCGCCGCGCACCTGGATCTCCCCGTCGACGATCCGCAGTTCGACGCCGGGCAACGGCGCCCCGTCGAAGACGACGGCGCTACCGGTTTCGGTCATCCCGTAACTGGCCCGACAGTTCGCAGGGAGGTTCGCCGGTGCCGCCTGTCCTCCCACGATGATGCGGCGGAACAACGAGGGGTCGATACGAGCGAGCGTCGTGGGGACGAGGGAGGTGAGCGTCGCGCCACTCCGCGCTGCGACCTCCACCAGATCGACATCGAACCGATCGTGTATGACGAGGGGCATCGAGAACGTGAGGGAGCGAACCACGATGGCGAGTCCAGCGATATGAGTGAGCGGAAGGCAGCACAACCAGATATCGGAGTCGGGATCGACGCCGAGGGCGGTCGACGTCGATCGGGCTGATGCCTCGAGTGAACGGTGGGTGTGGACCACACCCTTCGGTCGACCGGTACTTCCCGAGGTGGCGACGACGAGAGCATCGCCGGCGTCGACCATCCGTCCATCGAGTCGATGTTCAACCCCGTTCGAGTCGATGAGTCGAGTGGGGGCGAGCTCGGACAGGATCGTGTCGCGAGCGGGATCGGGGAGTCGGGGGTCGAGGGGCATGGCGGCATCGCCTCGCTCCCAGACGCGACGCATCGTTTCGACGAAGCTCTGACCGGTCTGGGCAATGGCGACGAGTTCCTGCATCGGTGTCGAGGCTAGGCCTCAGATTCGGCGGATTCGCTCTTCACCGACCACACTTGCCGACCATGAAGGATTGGTTGGCCGGCGCTCGGCCCCGAACACTGCCCGCAGCCGTCGTGCCCGTCTTGGTGGGAACGGCTGCCGCCGCGGGAATGAACGGCGACCTCGGATCGCTCAAGGGCATCGTGATCTGGCGTTTCGTCGCCGCGCTCGTCGTCGCTCTCGCTCTTCAGGTCGGCGTCAATTACGCCAACGACTACTCCGATGGCGTGCGCGGCACCGATGCCGATCGTGTCGGTCCGATGCGCTTGACCGGATCGGGGCGGAAGACACCTGGCGCGGTGAAGCGAGCCGCGTTCCTCTCGTTCGGCGTCGCGGCGGTGGCGGGACTCGGGTTGGCGGTCGCTACGACGTGGTGGTTGATCCTCGTCGGCCTCATCGCGATCGCGGCGGCGTGGTTCTATACGGGAGGTCCGCGGCCGTACGGATATGCAGGCCTCGGCGAGGTGTTCGTCTTCGTGTTCTTCGGTGTCGTCGCAACGACTGGATCGGCGTTCGTGCAGATCGAGCGGGTGACACCACTGACCCTCCTCGTCTCGATCCCGGTGGGACTGTTCGCCACCGCACTTCTTGTGGTCAACAATCTCCGTGACATCCCGGGCGACACCGACTCAGGGAAGCGCACGCTCGCCGTGCGCCTGGGTGACACGCGCACCCGTGTCCTGTACGTGGTGCTCATGGTGGTGCCGTTCGTGACGGTCCCGTTCCTCTGTGGTCTCTCCGCACGACCGATCGGGGCGCTCTCGATGTTCGCCGTTCTCTTCGCTCGGACACCGGTGCAGCGAGTCATCGAAGGGGCGCGCGGTCCGGCGCTGATACCCGTGCTCGGTGCCACGGGGCGGGTGCAGTTGGTGTTCGGTGTGCTTCTCTCAGTCGGCCTCTTCGTCGGCGGGTGATTGCCCCGTCGCGGTTGCGGCCCATCCGTTGATGACCTGAAAGGTCTCGAAGGGTCGCTCGAGATGCGCAGAGTGGCCTGCATCTCGGATCCACATCGCCGACGCATTCGATCCGATCGCTTCGACGAGACGCTCGGCGATCGTCCGGAACTTCGAGTCACGCTCCCCGGCGATGACGAGGACCGGCATCGAGAGGGCGGGGAGTTCACTCCACAACGGGCGCTGCGTTCCGGTGCCGCATCGCCGCAGGCTCGAACGCAGCCCTGAGGCGGTGTTGACCAAACGCGGTTCGAGTTGGGCCTGCTCGGGAGCGAGTGTCGCGAACAACGGTTGGGACAACCACTCGTCGAGGAATGACGCGACGCCGAGTTCGATGATGCGATCGGCGAGTTGTTCGTCGCTTCGCCGTCGTTCAGCGCGTTCGATGTCGTTCTCGATTCCGGCGGTCGCTCCTATGAGGACGAGTTGCCCGACGAGATCAGGGCGCGCGAGGGCGAGGTGCAGTGCCGTGCGTCCACCGAGTGAGTAGCCGATCACGCACGGTGGTCGATCGAGAGCGAGTTCCTCGGTGGTCTCGGCGATGAGGCTTGCGGAGTGATCGAGGTCGGCATCGATCACGCTCGATCCTCCGTGACCGGGGAGGTCGATGGCGAAGACGGGACCGAGCTGTGCGAGTTCCTCGCCGAACGGGCCCCAGCATCGAGCATTCTGCGTGAATCCATGCAGGAGGAGGATGGGACGGTCTCCTCCGGAGTGCGGAAGGCGAACAACGCTCAGCGTGTCGGTTGCCACGACTGCAGCGTAGGGGGTGTGGAGTTCGAAGACCGTAGGCTGCACCCATGTCCGAGGCCGACGCCGGAGTGCTGAACGCCACCTTCTGTGCCACCCTCGTCGACGAGTGGGTTCGGTGCGGCTTGACCGATGCCGTGGTCTGTCCCGGCTCCCGCTCCACTCCGATGGCGGTCGCGCTCGCGTCGGAGGATCGGGTTCGGGTGCATGTCCATCTCGACGAGCGCTCCGGTGCGTTCATGGCGCTCGGCCTTGCGCGCGTCTCGGGTCGAGCCGTGGTCGTGCTTTCCACGAGTGGCACCGCGGCGGTCGAGTTCCATCCGGCCGTCGTCGAGGCGGATCTGGACCGCGTGCCGCTTCTCGTGCTCACCGCCGATCGTCCGCCACGGCTGCGCGGTGTCGGTGCCCCGCAAACCATCGACCAGGTCGATCTCTACGGTTCGGCAGTCCGGAGCTCGACCGACGCACCGTTGCCCACATGGGAGAACGCGGGCGAGTGGCGTGCGCTCGCGAGGCAGACCTGGTGGGCGACGAACGGTTCGGACCCGGGGCCGGTGCACTGCAATCTCCCGTTCGACGAACCCCTCCTCGGAGCGCCCGGATCATTGCCCCCTCTCGACGATGCGCTCCACGTGGTTGTCGACCTCGGTGATCCCGTCGCCCACCCCGGCTCACTGCCCGCATGTGGTCTCATCATCGCCGGGAACGGGATCGACGATCCCGATGAGGTGCTCCGCCTCGCCGATGCGCTCGGCTGGCCGGTGATCGCCGATCCTCGTAGCGGGTGTCGCCGTCCCCATCGAAATGTGATCGCTCATGCCGATTCCCTGTTTCGTTCGCCGGGTGCGCAACATCGCATCGAGATGGTGATTCGTTTCGGAGGGCTGCCCGCCTCGAAAGTCGTGGGGGAGTGGATCGCGTCGGCAGCGGTTCCGCATGTGCATGTCGATCCTTCGGGAACAGTGAACGATCCGGCGGGAACGGTGACCAATCGCGTCCGTCAATCAGCCAGTTCGTACGCAGCGTCGGTCAGGCAACTCGTCGACGGTGCTCCGGATCAGGCATGGATGGACCTGTGGCGTCGATGTGACGACGCCGTCGACTCATCGATCGACCGCATTCTCGACGAGTTCGATGCGGTCACCGAACCGGGAGTGGCTCGTCGCACGGTGCGTTCGATCCCGTCCGGTGGCGCACTCGTCGTATCGTCATCGATGCCCATTCGTGATGTCGAATGGTTCGGTTCGGCACGAGACGGTCTGACCGTGTATTCGAATCGCGGAGCCAATGGCATCGACGGTGTGGTGTCGACTGCGGTGGGCGTCGCATTGGCCGGACAACCGACAGCGCTCCTCATCGGGGACGTCGCCTTCCTGCACGATACGAATGGTCTGCTCGGACTGAAGGACCGACATGTCTCTCTTTGCGTTGTCGTCGTGGACAACGACGGCGGTGGCATCTTCTCCTTCCTCCCGCAGGCGAGCGCGCTCAACGACCGTCAGTTCGAATTGCTGTTCGGCACGCCCCACGGCGTTGATCTCGCGCTTCTTGCGCACGCGCACGGGCTTCCAGTTCTCGAAGCCCTCGACGACGAGGCGGTGGAGGCCGCTGTCGATGCCGCACTGACGGCCGGTGGGGTGCACGTCGTGTTGGCGCGTTCGTCCCGATCGCAGAACGTTCTCGTACATGATCAGCTGCAACAGGCCGCAGTGGAGGCGGCCGCGAGCGAGGGTTGGACTACGGCCTGACGATGGCGCCGAGCATCGTCTGGAGTTTCGCTCGGGTCTCGGCGAGTTCCTGTTCAGGCTGAGAGTCGGCCACGACGCCGACTCCGGCATGAAGACGCGTGCGAGTTCCCGAGATCTGAGCGGACCGGATGCCCACCGCCCACACGCCATTGCCATCGGCATCGACCCAACCGACCGGTCCGGCGAATCGACCGCGATCGAGGTCCTCGAGTTCCGCGATCAGATCGAGGGCGGCATCGCGGGGGACACCGCCGACCGCCGGGGTGGGGTGAAGGGCGCCCACGAGTTCGAGCACCGAGGCGACGGGCTCGGACAGCTGACCTTCGAGGCGAGTCGAGAGATGTTGCACGTTGGCGACGGCGACGATCGACGGTTCCGCCTCTTCGTCGAGATACGAACACCAGGGCAGCAGCGTCTCGTGCACCATGTCGATCGTGTATCGATGCTCATCACGGGTATTCGTCGATGCGAGGAGGGCGGCGGCGAGACGCGCGTCGGTGTCGGGGTCGCCACTGCGGGGAGCGGTGCCGGCCATCGGGTGGGCGCGGACGACGGTGCCGGATCGCTCGACGAGCAATTCCGGTGTGGCGCCGACGAAGCCATCGATGAGGAAGAGATGGCTGGCGGGGAACGTGCGTCGAAGATGCGACAACACCGCACTGGGTCGGAGGGGCGTATCGGTCTCGATCTCGATTCCGCGGGCGAGCACAACCTTTCTGGCGTCGCCACGCGCGATGCGCTGGGTCGCCTCGGCAACGGCGTCGCACCAGGATTCCGGACTGCGCAGTGGGCGAACCGAAAAGTGCGACGGTGCGTCACTCGATGAATGCAGACCCGCGTCTCGCGCGAAGCCCGTCCCCATCCGCTCTGATCGTCCGAGAATCTCGTCGAGTTCGGTCTGTGATGGTGCCTCGTGCGGTAGGGAGATCGTCGTGATCCAACTGCCACCCGATCCGTCCGTTCCGATGACGATCCGAGGGACGATCAGTTCGCCATCGATCGTGGCGTCGAATGGAAAGGCGCCGAATCCGATCGGCCCGGACCCGGGGGCTTCCACCTCGTCATCACGAACGATGGCTCCGAGGGCGTCGCGTACGAACTGCGCGCCGCCATCGCGTTCGCAGCGGGGAACGGAGAATCGGAGCGAGCAGCCGATTCCGACGACACCGACACCATTCGAGACGAAGACGACGTCGGTGTCGTCGCACAGCGCGATGAGGTCGGGCGAGCCCTCGATGGCTCGGGTCCGCGCAACGAGTCCGTTCGCGGCGTTCACCTTCGGTCGTCGCCGCGGGTCGCGGTGATCAGCTGGGAGATCCCGACCGAGAGCAATCGTCGCTCGACCTCGATGAATCCCGCCTCGGCGAGACGCTGCAACATGACCCCGGGCTCGGGGAGATAGGCGACCGACTTGGGGAGGTACTGATAGGCCGATGCATCGGAGAGGAGTCCGCCGACTTTGGGAACCACGGACCCGAAGTAGATCGAGTGTCCCCATCGAAGGAATCGATTCGGTGGTTCGGCGACTTCGAGGAGGGCGATGCGGCCGCCGGGTCGGACGGTCCGAGCCAGTTCGGTGAAGAACCCGTCGAGTTCCACGAGATTGCGCAGTGCGAATCCACAGGTGATGCCGTCGAGGGAGCCATCGGGGACGGGGAGGGAGAGTGCGTCGGCTTCGGCCAGTGGTGCGGTCGTCCGTGCGGCGGCCAACATGCCGAACGAGAGGTCGAAACCGATGGGTCGGTGGCCGTGCTTCTGGAGCTCCCGGCAGAAGTCACCGGTGCCGCACGCGAGGTCGGCGACGCGCGAGCCCTTCGGGAGGTCGAGTTCCCGAACCGTTCTGGTCCGCCAGCCCACGTCCATCCGGAAGGTCATGATCCGATTGACGAGGTCGTACCGGGGAGCGATCGAGTCGAACATCGAACGTACGGCTCGGACCTTCTCCTCACCCTGCGGCAGTTGCTGACTGTTCATCGAGGTCACGGGCCAAGCCTACGGTCCCATTTCCGATCCCGACGAAGCGGAAGCAAATCGGTGGACCGACCCACCGGCGATGCTCAACGAGCGACGGTCGTGGTTGTCGTCGACGACGGGGTCGCCGATCGGGGGGTGGGAATCCCGAACTTGGCGAGGTTGGAGACACTCGGATGGTCGATCCCCGCCGGCCCCTTCGAGAACGCGTCGAGGATGTTCTGTGTGACCTTCTGCAGTTTGCAGATCGGCGTCGTCGGGGGCTCCGGGGGGCACGCATCGAGGAGTCGCGGCGACCAGCCGAACGTGGCCGCGGTGAAGACGCCGGCACCGCTCGGCACGGTGTACCACGTGCTGTCGGCGAATGAGTTTTTGCCTCGGCACGTCACTGGTGAATGGGCGAGGATCTGGATGTTCGCCGGCGTTGGTGCGCTCGGAGTGACACGGTCGTATTCGTTCCCCACCATTTTGGGGACTCGTTCGCCGTTGGTGAATCCCGAACCGTCGAACATCCACATCGAGGCGTCGCCGACCACCCAATCGGCCTCGACAGGGTTGCATTCGTAATACGAGCCGGTGAGGGTGCTCTCGGGATTGGCGGCGGGACTCTCGCGGAACGAGGTGGTGACGCGTTCCGGATCGATGTCGTTGAGCGGATCTCGCTTCGCGTCCCGATAGTTCACTTCGAGTCGATTCGGTCCGCTCGGAGCGTCTTCGAGTCGGATGCGACGGTAGACGTTGTTGGCGCCGAAGAACCCGATGTTGACGCCCGCATCGCGCGCACTTTCGAGGTTCTTGCGCATTTCGACCGTGTAGTACTCGTCATGGCCCGGAATGATGATGGCCCGATGGTTCTTGGCGAGTTCGCCTCGCTGATGGAGGTCGATGTTCGTCCAGTAGGAAATGTCGTAGCCGTGACGCTCGACGAAGGTGATGAATTCGCGTTCCCGGCCAAGGAATTCGCCACTGCCGTTGCCCGTGTACGGACGATCGAAACTCACGACATCGGCGCGGCCGTTGTTGCCCGTGTAGATGCTCGCTCCGCCCCACCCGTTGTAGGCCTGCCACGTCGTCACTGCACTCTGCATCAGGAGATCGGACGTGCTCTTGTCGTCGCGGATGACGAGGGGGACGAACGTCGCTCCTCCATCGTCGCTATCGAGTTTGAGGAGGTATTGACCCGGCGGCCATGTCTCGTCCGCGGTGATGGTGAGTGATGGTGCCCACGGCGCGCTCCACGTCTTCGTTGCTGCGGCCTGGACCGCTTTGGGCTGATTGACGCCGGGCAATGGCTCGCTCTTCCAGATGAGTCGAGCTCCCTTTCCTCCGTACCAACCGATCCGATAGGCCGACACCGTCCATGTCTTCGCTCGGGTCGAGGACTTGAGCACGGCCGATCCACCGACATCGATGCTGGTGGTGTCGAGGAATCCTTCGATCTTCGACCACATCACTCGGTCATCGGGGATCTTCCAATCGGTGGTTCCCTCTTTGGCGTTCTCCTGGGCGATCCATCCCTTGACCCGGTACTGAGAGTAGGGGTCGCTCTTGTCGATCTTGGTC
>CAZMJK010000030.1:0-13416 GCA_964566555.1 uncultured Bifidobacterium sp.
CGAAGGCGATCTCGTAGGAATGCATGCCCCGATACCCGATCGTGTCGATGGCCCTGCCTTCCATCTTCCCGCCACCGGGCGCACCGCCGTCGGCTCCTGCGGCCTGCGTGAACGCGAATCCGTGCCCTTCCCCGCGCGGTTTCGGTACGACGAACATCGTGAGCGCTTTGTGGGTGAGGGACTTGTCGGGATTGGTGCGAGCGAGGAGCATCAACGCGTCGGCCCGAGCCCCGAAGGTGCACCAAGTCTTGACGCCGTTGATCAGCCAACCGCCGTCGACCGGTGTTGCCGTGGCCTTCACGCCTGCGACATCGGATCCGTAATCAGGTTCCGTCACCGCAACGGCCGCCATCACCTCGGCGGAGGCCAACTTCGGGAGCCACTCACGCCGCTGCGCGTCGGTCCCACCGGCGAGAAGGGCACGGGTGAGGATCTCCGGTCGGGTGATCAGTGAACCGCCGGCACCGAGCGACACCTTCGCGAGTTCTTCGGTGGCGACGACCATGCCGATGTACTCGCTTTCGCCCCCTTCGCTGTAGCCGTCGTATTCGACGGGTACCGAGAGCCCGAAGCCGCCCAGTTCGGCAAGTCCCTGAATCAGGTCTTCCGGGATGTCGGCGTTCTCACGGTGGATGTGTTCGGCCACCGGTGCGATCTTCTCGTTGGCGAATCGCCGAAAGGTGTCCTGCACCATTTCGAAGTCGCTGTCGAGGTGACGAGGTCCAGGTGTGTCGGCGAGAGAGGCGAGGAATTCCGGGTCTCGGAAGGTGGCCACGAAGTCGCGCGTCGAATCCAGTGCGTCGGGGGCGATGTTCCAGTCGGCCTCGCGACCGAAGATCTTGGGGAGGAGTTCGCCGATGGCATCGGCGATGAACGCGCACGCGATCTTCGCTTCGAGTTCACCCTTGGTGCCGTAGATGAGCATCGCTCGTCCGGTTTCGACAGCGGAGGCGGCGTGGGCGATGTCGTAGGCCACGACCTGGTTGACATCGGGACCGCCGTTGGCGGCGAGATGGCGAATCCCGGAATCGACCACCCCGTGGGCGATGTCGATGACGGAGGCGGCTGTCGTGAGATCCGGAGCAGTCATGGCCGAAGGTTACCCATCGGTCACCTGCTTGCTCTCATCCTGCGGCGGTGGGGAGTGGCTGGAGGACCTGACCCGGTCGGGCGCCGGTGCTGGAGCCGTCGAGCCAGGTCGGAACGCCGGCGGTGATCGTGGCTCGGAACCCAGCGGGCGAACGAGTGAACCGCCACGTGCCATGGGGAACGTCGTAGGCGCGCTCTTCCGGTCGGAGTTCGAGTTCCTCGAGTCGAAAGATGATCACATCGCCGGCGTTGCCCTCGGCGAGCACTCCTCGATCGGCGAGTCCGAAGAATTCGGCGGTACGCCCGGTGAGTGCGTGGATTCCCGCTTCGATACTGATCAACCCGGCGTCGCGCACGTAGTGGGTCAGCAGGTGAAGGTGCTCTCCTGCGGCCGAGAAGAGCTGGAGATGGGCGCCACTGTCGTTGATGTTGAACACCGTGTGCGGATCGCGAACGGCTCGCACGATGTCGGGTTCGCTCAGACGTTCGGGGATTCCCATCATCTGCGAGCCGAGCCCGTTGGCGAGCACCCACTCGGCGAGAGCATCGGAGATGTGAAGGCCGGTGGAATCGGCCAAGTCCTGGAGTGAGATCCCTATCGGCCCCGCGCCGGTTTCCGAGATCGTGAGGATCATCTCATGGGGGCGATCGATACGCGAGAGGCTCGACCGGGTGCGGTTGTTCCAATCCGTGCGTGCTCGATCGCGCCACGCCGGATCGGCAAGGGTGGAGAGCTTGAGTGTGGCCGGACCATTGATGACTTCGTTCCACGCTGGCACTCGCTGGAAGACGAGGGAGGTTTCGAAGCCGAAGAAGGGGGCGAGTGGTTTGGCGTTGACCATCGGCCACATGTCGGCACCCTCGGCGTGAAGGCGTTCGTGGAGTGCCCACCACTCGTCGCGTCGATCGTCATCTCGCGTATTGAAGGGAATGCCGGTGTACTGCGCGCGTACGCCGCTCTCGCGCACGAGTGCGCCGAACCTCAGTGCATCGACGATCGAGAGTTCGGGGTCGTTGAAGCGAGTGATCATCTGGACTGTTGCCGGTGCGTGATCGGCGACGACCTTGAACAGCGCGAGGTACTCGTCGTCCTCGGCGAAGAATCCCGGAACGGGTCGAAGTTTGCGATCCTTGTCGAAGTGGTTGACGCTCAGACCGAGTGCTCCAGAGGCGAGCCCTTCGTCGAGCACGGCACACATCTCCGAGATCTCGGTCATCGTGGCTGCCCGAGTCCATGCGTCGCCGCCCATCACCCACGTTCGGAGGGCGAGGTGTCCGAGGTAGCCGGCGACATGGACTGCAGTTGGTTGCCCACGAAGCGCATCCATGTAGTCGGGCCAGGAGTGCCAATTCCATGGAATCTCCTGCTCGAATGCCTTGCGAGGAAGGTCTTCGAGAAAGCAGAGGAGGTCGACGATCTCGTCGCGTTGGTCACCCTTGAGGGGAGCGATCGAGTTGCCGCAGTTCCCGAAGATCATCGACGTGTTCCCGTAGGCGGGAAGAGGATCGAGTTCGGGGTTCCACCACATCGCTCCATCGAGATGGGTATGAGTGTCGATGATCCCCGGTGCCACGAACGAATCGCTGGCATCGATCACCGTCTCGCCCTCGGGTCGAAGATCGAGTCCGATCTCGACGATGACACCGTTTCGGATTCGAAGGTCGGCGCGGACGGCGGGCGCGCCCGTGCCGTCGACGATGGCTCCTCCGGTGATCAGAAGATCAGACATGGTTCCCCCTGCGTTCGAGTCGAATCTATCTTCCGGAACTCCTAGGCTCATCGCCATCAGCAGCAGAGGAGAACTGTCGTGACCGTGTATGACCGCCCTTTCGGACGCCACTTCGAGGATTTCGAGGTCGGCGATGTGTATCGCCATTGGCCAGGAAAGACGATCACCGAAGCCGACGATCACCTTTTCTGCATGATCACGATGAACCATCACCCCACGCACACCAACAACTGGTTCGCCGAGAACGAATCACCGATGGGCCAGGCACTCGTGGTCGGCAACCTCGTCTATTCACTCGTCTTGGGGATGAGTGTCCCGGATGTCAGTGGAGCGGCGATCGCCAATCTCGAAGTCGAGTCGCTCAAGCATGCGAAGCCGACGTTCCACGGAGACACGATCTACGCGGTCACCAAAGTCTTGGCGAAGAAGGAAACCTCCGATGGCAAGCGAGGCATCGTGACGGTCGAGACCAAAGGAATCAATCAGCGTTCCGAAGAAGTGTGCGAATTCCGTCGGCGAGTGATGGTGTGGAAGCGTGAATTCGCTCCGACTCGTGGGCTTCCCTACGGCGACGACGTCTTCGCTGACGAGTGACGAGTGATCGGGTCGCCTGATGTCGAGGCGGTGCTCGCTTGGTCGGCAGGGCGTCGTGACGATCTTCCTTGGCGCAGGACCCGGGAACCCTGGGCGGTGCTCGTCTCCGAGTTGATGCTCCAACAGACGCAGGTGGCGAGGGTCGTTCCGCGATGGCACCAGTTCCTCGAGAACTTTCCGACAGTGGCTGATTGCGCTGCTGCCCCAGTCGGCGATGTTGTGAGCGAGTGGGCCGGTCTCGGGTACAACCGGCGTGCCGTCAACCTCCATCGTGCCGCAGTCCTCGTCGTGGATCGGCACCGAGGTGTCATCCCCGATGGTCTCGATGAATTGTTGGCGCTTCCCGGGCTCGGCCCGTACACGGCTCGAGCGGTGATGGCGTTCGCCTTCGAACGGGATGTCGCCGTCGTCGACACGAACGTCGGACGGGTTCTCGCTCGTCAACGAGGTGAACGCCTCTCGGTCAAGGTGGCGCAGGAGTTCGCCGACGATGTTCTCCCAATCGGGTCGGGGTGGTCCTGGAATCAGGGCATGCTCGACCTCGGAGCCCTGATCTGCTCGAAGCGATCGCCGAAGTGTTCGGAATGTCCGACGGCATCGACGTGTCGATGGTTCCTGAGTGGTGCCCGCGATCCGGATCCCGCCATCGGGAGCGCAGGAGTCAGCAAAGGGCAATCGAGATTCGACGGGTCGTTCCGTCAGGGTCGGGCCCGTTTACTCGATGTACTCCGCACGGGAGTCGAAGTTCCGCCCGAGAAGTTCCGTTCGGCCTGTGGCTGGGTCGAGCGCGACGGAGGCGAACTCGACGCGCAGCGGGCCGCCGATTCGCTTGTGCGCGATGGTCTGGCGATTCGCACCTGCGACGGGTCGCTCGCGTTGCCGTAGAACTCACCGTGAGTCGCCGCCATGGGTTTCAGGATCGGATGAAGTCGAGAACGAGTCGGTTGAAGGTGTCGGGCTGTTCCACCTGGGTGAAGTGTCCGGCATCGTCGATGATCGCCGTTCGAGATCCCGCGCTGAGTCCGACCTCCGCGTTCTCGGCGAATTCGACACCGATGCAACCATCGTTCCGGCCATGGATGTACAGCGTCGGTTGTGGTGGCGGGGTCGCGAGTGCGTCCTGGATGTCTCGATAGTCCTCGGAGACCGGATCGATGCCCCATGTTGCTCGGTAGTACCCGAGTGCAGCGGCGAGGTTCTCGGGTGCCCCGAGTGCGTCGCGCAGGTACGTCATGTCGGTCGTTGCGTCGTATCCCGGTGACCAGTCCGACCAGAGTCGCTCGATGAACTCGAGATCGTTCATCGAAACCACGAAGTCCGAGAGCCCGACCTGGAAGAAGAACATGTACCACGATCGCTTCAGCTGGTCGTAGGTCGTCATCGCCGTCGCCATCGACGCTGCCGGCGGAACGGCGGCAGTCACCACCCGGCGCCAACGGTCGGGGGCGTAGGCCGCGGCCCCGTAGGTGGCGAGGGCTCCCCAGTCGTGGCCGATGATCACCGCGTCGCTCCCACCCCCGAGTGCGTCGTGGAGCGCGGTCGCGTCTCGGGCGAGGGTGGCGACGTGGTACTGGCCGTCGGCGGGAATGCTCGTCGGCGCGTAACCCCGCATGAAGGGTGCGACCGCCCGATAGCCCGCGTCGGCCAACGCTGGAAGCAGGAATCGCCAGCCGTGGGCGGTGTCGGGGAAACCGTGGAGGCAGAGGGCGAGGGGGCCCTCCTCTCCGGCGGTGAGGCAGTGGTAGGTGAGTTCGGAGGTCGGGATCGAGACCTGAGTGAGGTTCATGAGCCGACGGTAGCGAGGATCATGAACGAGTGTGAGACTTGTCACTCCCTCTTCACTTCGTTTGGCCCTTGTCCTAACGTTCGCGCTTCGTCGCTGCAGGGGAGGAGGTGACAGTGGAGATCACGTTCTACGGGGTTCGCGGTTCGACGCCATGTGCCGGTGAGAGCACCTCGCGCTACGGCGGCAACACCGCAAGCATCGTGATCCGAAGCGATGGCGCAGATCCGCTGTTGCTCGATCTCGGCACCGGTCTTCGCTATTTCGGTGTCGACCAGCAGATCGGTGCCGAACTCCATGCGTCGGCACTGGTGACCCATCTCCATTGGGACCATGTGCAGGGTCTGCCGTTCTGTCAACCACTCCTGCTCTCGGGATCGACGCTTTCGGTCTTCGGTCCATCGCATGACGGTGTCGGCTTCGCCGAGGCCTTCGACGACCTCATGCGACCGCCGTTCTTCCCGGTCACGCGGCACGATCTCCCCAGTGACATCTCCTTCATCACGATCGAACAAGGCGTCCACGAGATCTGCGGTGCCAAGGTGACGGCTCTGGAAGTGCCACACACCGACACGACCTTCGGTTACCGGGTCGAACGTGACGGCGTTTCGGTGGCATATGTCAGTGATCACCAACAGCCCGCTGATGGCACCACCGTTCATCCGTCGGTTCTCGATCTGTGTCGAGGGGTCGATGTGTTGGTTCACGACGCGCAGTACACCCCGGCCGAATTCGCGATGAAGCCCACATGGGGTCACTGCACTGTCGAGTATGCGGTGCAGGTTGCAGCGGCGGCCGAAGTGGGGCAATTGGTGTTGTTCCACCATGACCCGTCGCATGACGATGACACGCTCGATCGACTTCTGGTCGAAGCCCGTGAACTGGGGTGCAAGCTCGGAGTTCGATCGATCGTTTCTGCCTACGAGGGGCTCACCATCTCCCTCGCCTAGGATCTCGCCACTGTGAGCGAGAATTCATCGACAACCCCATTCGACGGCGCCAAGTATCGGCAGGTGCTCGGGCATTTCCCGACCGGAGTCTCGGTGATCACCGCGATGACCGATGGTGGTCCTGCGGGAATGGCGATCGGCTCCTTTACCTCGCTTTCGCTCGATCCGGCACTCGTGCTCTTCAGCGCGACCAAGACGTCGGCAAGCTGGGGAAAGTTGCGGAGTGCCGGCAAGTTCTGCGTGAACATCCTCGGCGATGACCAAGAGGACATCAGCCGAGTGTTCGGCTCCAAGGCGGAGGACAAGTTCTCGGAGATCGGTTGGAGGCGATCGGCCAACGGCGCGCCCCTCATCAACGGTGTCCTCGCCTACATCGATTGTGATCTTCACGAGGTCCTCGACGGCGGCGACCACGACATCATCATCGGGGCCGTGACCGATCTGGATGTGAAGCACGAAGGCGGCGCACTCGTCTTCTTCCGTGGGGGCTACGGACGGGTGGCGTTCTAGGCCATGGCGATCTACGCACTCGGCGACATGGTCCCGGAAATCCATCCCGACGCATGGGTGCATCCACAGGCCGTGGTCATCGGGGCCGGCACGAGCGGTGCGGAGAGCACGGTGTGGCCCTGCGCAGTGTTGCGCGGTGATAACGGTGGGATTCGCATCGGTGAACGGACATCGATCCAGGACGGAACGGTCATCCACTGCATCCCCACTCGTCCGACGATCGTCGGTGACGACTGCGTGATCGGGCACATCGTTCACCTCGAGGGTTGCACCATCGAAAGCAATTCTCTCGTCGGGAACGGATCGGTCGTGCTCCACGACGCGATCGTTCGGTCAGGTTCTTTGGTCGGATCGAACGCGGTCGTACCCAACCGCATGGAGGTTCCATCGGGAATGATGGCGCTCGGCATTCCCGCGAAGTTGCGCGAGGTGGGGCCGCATCAGGCCTTCGTTCAGGAGATCGCCGTCAAGGACTATGCCGATCGCGGAAGGTTGTACCGGGAGAAGATGCGCCGGATCGATTGACGATCCTGATGCCTCAGGCGTCCGATCCCAACCAATCGAACGGGGCCCACGGCAGGTTCCGCATTACCCAGAAGGCGAGAACGCCGAGACCGATCGCCACCCATGTCGCTCGTCGGAACTCCAATCGCACCGGTGAGCGACCGATCCTTCGGGCGATCGCGTTCCACACCAGCACGGTGGCAGTGATGAACAGGAGAGCGACGAGGAGCACGTTGTGGTCGAGCGACCGAACGACATCGCCGCGTACGAGAGAGTGGAGTCCTCGAGTCATGCCGCAACCGGGACAATCGAGGCCAGTGGCGGCCTTGAACGCGCAGGCGGGAAGCAACTGGGTCGTGTTCGGGTCGACGATCCCCACCACGACACATCCGACGATCGCAGTTCCGCCGGCGATCCAGAGCCCGGCGCGATGGCGAGGCGTCGTCGTTCCTGGAGGGGGAGGAGGCGCCTCGTTCGATGAACTCACGGGGTTCGTCAGCACGACAGGAGTCTAGGACTGGCCTCGCCGCTGACGACCGTCGTTGCCTAGGGTGCATTCATGAATCTCGGACGTGTTGGCCTGTGGGCCTTTCAATTGGATCTGGTTCCGTCCTCGCAGGCGCAGGAGATCGCTGTCGAAATCGAGGAGATGGGGTTCGGGGCGCTGTGGATCCCGGAGATGATCGGGCGGGAGTCGTTCGTCAGTTCGACGCTGCTGCTTTCGAGGACCAAGACATTGGTGGTCGCAACCGGCATCGCGTCGATCTATGCCCGTGACGCACTCTGTGCGAATTCGGCGTGGAACACGGTGTCGGAGGCCTTCCCCGATCGATTCCTCCTTGGCCTCGGCGTGAGTCACGAGGTCATGGTGTCCGGGCTGCGCGGCCACGATTACTCCAAGCCGTATTCGGCGATGAAGACCTACCTCGACGCGATGGACAACGGGCTCTTCACTGCGGCAGCGCCGTCCTCGCCGCCACAGAAGGTCCTCGCCGCACTCGGCCCGAAGATGCTCGAACTCGCGGCGGAGCGGACGCAAGGCGCGCATCCGTACTTCATCCCCGTCGAACACACCGCCTACGCGCGCGAGGTCATGGGGAATCGGGGGTGGTTGTGTCCCGAACAGGCGGTGGTCCTGGAGTCCGATCCGCAGAGGGCGCGCGAGATCGCTCGTGGACATATGGCGATGTACCTGACGCTTCCGAATTACACGAACAATCTCAAGCGCTTCGGTTTCACCGACGAGGATCTCGCCGATGGCGGTTCCGACAGGCTCGTTGACGCAATCGTCGCGTGGGGTGACGAGGATGCGATCGCGTCTCGTGTGCAGGCACACCATGATGCGGGGGCCGATCATGTCTGTCTCCAGGTGCTGCCGCCCGACGGCACGAGCGTGCCGATCGAGTTGTGGCGACGACTCGCTCCCGTTGTCCTTGGTTGACCGATCGGTCCGCCGGCCGGAGTGGCCCTAGGCTGCGACGGTGAGTTCTCCTGCCGTCTTCAACCGATCGAGTGTGTGGTCGGTCGCACATGTGGATGCTCCCGAAGTCATCACCTCGGCCTGGATCGATGCACAGCTCGCGGAAACCTACGAGCGCGTCGGTGTGCGTCCGGGACTCCTCGATTCGGTTGCCGGAATTCGCGCTCGTCGGTGGTGGCCGGAAGGGGTGACCTTCGACGAGGTGGCGGCTCAGGCCGGTCGTCGAGCACTCGAACTCGCCGATGTCGATCGCTCGGAGGTCGATCTCCTGATTTCGACCTCGGTGTGCAAACACCATCTCGAACCGAGCGTCGCCTCCGCTGTCCACGATCGACTCGGATTGCCGACGACCTGCATGAATTTCGATCTTGGTAACGCGTGCCTCGGCTTCATCAACGCCATGACGATCGCATCTTCGATGATCGAAACCGGTCAGGTCGGTGTCGTGCTCATCGTCGATGGCGAGGGCAGTCGGCAGACCCAGGAGCGCACGATCGCTCGCCTGCGGGAACCCACAACCACCGTCGGCGATGTCTTCGATCAGTTCGCATCGCTCACCCTCGGCTCCGGCGCCGCGGCCATGGTGATGGGCCCGCCTCGCCAGGGCGCTCATGTCTTCCGCGGTGGGGTGACTCGGGCGGCGACGGAGCATCATGACTTGTGCGTCGGCGATCTCGATGAAATGCGGACCGATACGGCGGCACTCCTCAAGTCGGGTCTCGAACTCGCGGCGTCGACGTTCGACGACGCTCGGCGGGAGGGCTGGGAGTGGAGCGACTGCGACTCCTACATTCTCCATCAGGTCTCTGCCGTTCACACCGCGAAGCTCTGTGAATTGCTCGGAATCGAGAGCGAGCGGGTCCCGCTGACATTCCCGGAACTCGGCAACATCGGTCCGGCGGCGATTCCGTACACGTTGTCGGCGTGTGCCGACCAGCGTGTCGAGGGGGACCGTGTGCTGCTGATGGGAATTGGCTCGGGTTTGAACTGTTCGATGGCTGAGTTGGTCTGGTAGCCGGTGGAGGCGTCCGAGTTTCCGACTGCTGAGCAGTGGAAACGATGGGGAATCGATCCCGGTTGGCACCGTTCGGTGACGTTCACCGTCGACGGTTCCCGCGACGTCACGTGGAGCGTGCTCGAAAACGGAACTGGCACGCGCGGGACGATCGTATGTGTCCACGGGAACCCGACATGGGGGTATCTATGGAAGGACATCCTCGAGCAACTCGCCCCGGAGTGGCGGGTCATCGCCATCGACCAAACGGGAATGGGGTGGTCCGAACGTTCTGACTCGCGAACGCTCGAACAGCGGATCGCCGAACTCGTCGCATTCTGCCAGCAGCACACCAGCGGCCCTCTTGTACTCATGGCCCATGATTGGGGTGGGCCGGTGGCAGTGGGGGCGGCACCCGTTCTCGAACTCCGAGCGGTGATCCTGGCCAATACCGGCGTCGCGCTCCCCGAGGGCGTGCCGATGCCACCCCTGATCTCGGTGGCTCGGCGATTCGTCGACCTCTCCTGCCGGCGGTCTCCGCTGTTCGTCGCCGGGACAGCGCGAATGACGGCGAAGGAGCACCGCTCCGCGTTGAGAGCGCCGTATCGCACCTCGGCTCGACGAACTGCGATCGCCGATTTCGTCGCGGATATCCCACTGCGGCCGGGTGATCCCTCCTGGAGCGCGCTGACCGGCGTGGCGCGGTCACTCGAACAACTCGATGTTCCGCTGCTCCTCGTCTGGGGTGGTGCCGATCCCGTGTTCAACGATCGGTTCCTGGCCGATCTCGTGCGTCGTGCTCCCCATGCCTGCGTTCATCGATTTCCCGATGCCGGGCATCTCGTTCCCCTCGATGCGCCGATGGCCTCGGTGGCGGTGAAGTGGCTCGATGATGTCGTCGTCGCCTCTGGTGTCGAATCGGGGGCCCGCGATCGTGAAGTGCGTCTCGGGTCGGGCGTTGGGTCGGGCGATGGATCGAGTGGGTTCGACGACATCACCGCTGCGTTGGTTCGACGATCGAACGATCCGACCGCGGCGTTCACCGATGCGAACGGATCGTGCTCGTGGCGTGAACTCGCGGCGGGGGTCGAGAACACCGCGCAGCACCTCGTCGCTGCCGGTCTCGAGCGGGGCGATCGTGTTGCACTCCTCGTCCCGCCGGGTGTCGAGATGCTCAGAGCGGCCTATGGGGTGTGGCGCGCCGGTGGGGTGCTCGTCGTCGTTGATCGAGGGCTGGGACTTCGCGCGATGCGACGCCTCCTTCGTGGCAGTGGCGCGAAGTGGGTGCTCGGTACACCGACCACGCTCGCGGCCGCCAGAGCCATCGGGTTGGTTCCCGGGGCCCGCCTGCTCTGCACGACTCGTTTCCCCACTGCGGTCCGTCTCGTGGGGGAGGTCGGCGCGGCACCCGTCGCACTTCGGCGTCTGGAACCCCACGACGAGGCGGCGATCGTGCACACCTCCGGTTCCACGGGGCCGGCCAAAGCGGTTCGCTACACCCATTCGGCGTTGGCCGCGCAGCGCGATGTGGTCGCCGAGTCGTTCTCGATGTCCGAGGAGTTCGGATTCGTCACCTCGTTCGCCCCGTTCATCGTGTTGGGTCCGGGCCTCGGCGTACCGAGCGTGTTGCCCGAGATCGATGTCACGAAACCAGCGGAACTCGACTTCGAGAAGTTCGCGGCTGCCGTGCGATCGTCGCGTGTGGATGTTGCGTGGCTGTCACCGGCGTCAGCTCGTCGGATCGCGGCGACGGCGGCGGGGAGGCGACTTCCTCTTCGCCTCGTGATGTTGGCGGGTGCTCCGATCCCGGCGAAGTTGGCGCTCGAGATGGCCGCCATCACGGGCGCAGATGTTCGTTCGCCGTGGGGGATGACCGAAGCCATGCCCCTCACCGATGGACGAGGTGCGACCGAGGATCTGGGCGATGGCACGTTGACGGGCGCTCCTCTCGAAGGTGCAACGGTTCTCGTTCTCGCCGTCGACCGCACCGGGACCGAACTGCAGGCCCAGGGGCACTGGGGTGAACTCGCTGTCACCGCCGATTGGATGTTCGACGGTTACGAACAACAGTGGGCCGCCGACGCGTCGACCTCGATCGTGATCGACGGACGACGCTTCCATCGCACTGGCGATCTCGGTTCGATCGACGACGAGGGTCGTCTCCGTCAACTCGGACGCGTCAAGGACGCCCTCTCCACGGCCGATGGTCTGGTTCCGAGTCTGCAGATCGAGTCACCCGTCTCGGCGGCACTCCAGCGCTCGGTTGCTGCGGTCGGGGTCGGGCCCTCGGGAACACAAGCGATCGCCGTCGTCGTCGAGTCCTCGGGACCATTGCGGCTGGGTGGTCCGTCACTCACACGATCGGTTCGAGAGGCATCGACGTTCGACATCGCCGCCGTGCTCGAGGGGGAACTACCGGTTGATGTTCGCCATCAGTCGAAGATCAAGCGCGACGTCCTCGCCGTCGCGGTCGCAAACTTCTTGGCGGGTCGATGAACGTTCTCGTCACCGGCGGGTCCAGCCTTCTGGGGCGAACCGTGGCGGACCAACTCGTTGCGCGGGGTGATCGAGTGACGTGTTTCCAACGCCGTCGTTCGGGATCGACCGCGATCGACATCAACGGCGACATCCGCGATCGGGAGGCCGTTCGACGTGCGGCCGATGGAGCCGATGTGATCGTTCACCTCGCTGCACTCGTTGCCCCGAAGGCGGCGTGGTCCGAGATGATGGCCGTCAATGTCGACGGAACCCGAAACGTGGTCGAGTCGGCGCAGACCTGTGGTCGTCTCGTCCACATCTCCACGCCGTCAGTGGCGTTCCACGACACGCCCAGCGTTGGAAGCGCGGCGTTGCCGGCGACCTACGACGGTCGGGATGGTTACGCCCGCTCCAAGGCGATGGCCGAGAACATGGTGGCCGCCACCTCAATCGCTGCCATGGTCATCCTGCGACCCCATCTCGTCTGGGGGCCCGGTGACACCCAACTCGTCGAACGACTCGTCGACCGTGCGCGTGCCGGCCGATTGGTGCTGCCCGATGGTGGACGAGCATTGATCGATTCGACCTATGTCGATGACGCCGCATCGGCCATCGTCGCCGCCGTCGATCACTGTCAACCGGGAGATGAGGCCACGACTCGTCCCCTGGTGGTGAGTGGGGGCGAGCCCCGGCCGGTCGGTGATCTCATCGCCTCGATCCTCGATGCCGCCGGGGTCGGGGTGGAGGTCCGTCGGGTCCCGTCGCCGGTGGCGAAGTGGGCCGGGCGCGCGTTCGATCGATTGTGGAGAGGGACCGAACCGCCGCTGACCGAGTTCGCCGCCCGTCAACTCTCGGTGGTGGATTGGTTCGATCAACGTGAGACACGTCGCATTCTGGGGTGGCGACCCACGGTTGGTCTCGACGAGGGGTTCGCCCGACTGAGGGCCTCCTTCGCCTGAGCGCCGGACATCTGAGAAATCCGATCTCGGGACGTGGAGAACCGAGGGGTATTTGTTACTATCGCCATAGGAGAAATTCCCCCCTCACCCCCGGAGCGCTTCGATGGCCAGCACCGAACTCGATCTCGACCTCGGCCGCTACAAACTCGGCTGGAGCGATGCCGAGGACTACGTCTTCAAGCCCAAGCGCGGGCTGGACGAGAACATCATCAAAGAGATGTCGTGGATGAAGGGCGAGCCCGATTGGATGCGGAACTTCCGCCTCAAGTCCTACTCCCACTTCCTGAAGCGTCCGATGCCCAACTGGGGCGGCGACATGTCGGAGATCTACTTCGACGACATCTT
>CAZMJK010000031.1:0-2767 GCA_964566555.1 uncultured Bifidobacterium sp.
CTGGCTCTACACCAACAATCGGGGATTTCCCGAACGGAAGCACACCCATACGAACCTGTTCGACTTCATCGGTGCCGCCAACCGCGATGCCGACGGCGTTCCCGTGGACGTCGCGCTCGACAGCGCGTACGACGGGATCTTCACCGTGTTCTTCGACGCTCGCGAGGGGAACACGGCCAGAAGCGTCCACTCCGCCCTCGAATCCACCGGGGTCTATGCCGAGCTCATGAATGGTTCGGACATCGAGATCGTGTCCTCATGGCAGCCGGTTGCGACCCCCGCGGCCGATCAGCCGATGGATCTGGGCACTCCCGCCGGAGGACCCGAACGACTCGTGCAGGTCATCTTCGTTCGTGGTGACGTCACTCGAGCGATTGATCGAATGACGAACTATACCGACGCCGTGCACGAAGCAGGGCTCGCCGATGTACACCTCGTTGCACCCTTCTTCCGCACGATCGTCGGAACCGATACCTACGTCGACGAATTGTGGTGAACACCATGTCCGAAACGCCCGCTGAATCGACTCCCGACCCGTTCGCGCCGGCGAGGCTCGGGCCGCTCACACTCAAGAACCGCTTCATCAAGGCCGCGACCTTCGAAGGGGTCACCCCGCAAGGGCTCGTGACCCAGGAACTCATCGACTACCACCTGCGTCCAGTGCGCGGGGGTGTGGCGATGACGACGCTCGCCTACCTCGCCGTCGCGCCCGAGGGTCGCACCGATGACGGATGTATGTGGTTACGGCCAGCCGCGGTCCCCGGCCTTCGAAAGTTCGTCGACACGATGCACGACTCGGGCGCCCTCGTCGCCGGTCAGATCGGTCATGCCGGACCTGTCGCGAACGCGAAGAAGAACGGTGTTCCGTCGCTTGCGCCCAGCAAGATGCTGAACCCCATGAATATGAAGATGACGCGCGGGATCACGCCAACCGAGATCGAGCGCGTGATCTCCGACTACGCGAACGGCGCTCGGCTCATGGCGGAGTCCGGATTCGACTCCATCGAGATCCACTTGGCCCATAACTACCTGTTGTCGTCGTTCCTGAGTCCGAAGTTCAACAAGCGCAAAGATGAATGGAGTGGCTCTCTCGAGAACCGCGCCCGTTTTGCGCGTGAGGTCATCGCCGTCGTGCGAGAGGCCGCTCCTGCGCACATGGCCGTCACTGCCAAGATCAGCCTCAACGACGGCGTCCCGGGAGGATTCAGACCACCGGAGAGCACTGCCTTCGCCAAGTTGCTCCAGGACGATGGTCATCTCGACGCCCTCGAGATGACGGGTGGCTCCTCTCTCGCCAACCCGATCTACCTCTTCAAGGGCGATGCCCCTCGAGAGGACTTCGCCAAGGCCTTGCCCAAACCGATGGCGCTGGGATTCAAGCTGTTCGGCAAGAAGTTCATGCCGTCCTACCCCTTCGAAGAGGCCTACTTCCGACCGATGGCCCTCGAGGTGCGTTCCGCACTCGACATGCCACTGATCTTCCTCGGCGGCATCAACAACCTGTCGACGGTGCAACAGGCGATGGCCGACGGATTCGACTTCGTGGCGATGGGCCGGGCCGTGCTCCGTGAGCCCGACCTCATCAAGCGAATGCAGGACGGAACGCAAACCGAGGGCAACTGCATCCACTGCAACAGGTGCATGGTCTCCATCTGGAGCGGAAGCCGCTGCGTCGTCGATCACCCCGATCCCATCATCGCCTCGGCTCCCATCGCGTGAACCCCGAGCACGTGGCTGACGCCGTACCCGTCGAAGCGCTGCAGGGATGGGTCACGGCGAAGATTCCGTCGGCCCGTGGTCCGATCACGGTCTCGCACCTGTCCGGCGGCTCATCGAATCTCACGTTCCGAGTACAGGACGACGCGAACGATTGGGTGCTCCGTCGCCCTCCGGTGGGTGCGTTCTTGGCCACCGCCAACGACATGGGACGGGAATTCCGAGTCCAGGCCGGCCTTCAGGGCACCGATGTTCCCGTCGCGCGAACCGCGGCGTTCTGCGAGGACGACTCGGTGCTGGGCGTGCCCTTCTACCTCATGGACTTCGTCGAGGGCGTCGTCTACGCCGATACCGATGATGTCGCTCATCTCGACACCGCTCAGGCTCTTGCCGCCACCGACGAACTCATCGACGTCCTCGCGCGACTCCACGCCATCGATTTCGAGGCGGTCGGTCTCGGGCAACTCGGCAAACCCGCAGGCTTCCTCGAGCGTCAAGTCAATCGTTGGTGCACCCAATGGGAGAACTCGAAACAACGCGAACTTCCCGCGATCGATGAAGTGGCTCGCCGACTGAAGTCGTCCATCCCCGATCGCACCGATGCGTCGATCGTGCACGGCGACTATTCGTTCAACAACACGATGTGGAGTCGGACGGACCCCACCCGTATGGTCGCCGTCCTCGATTGGGAGATGTCGACGCTGGGCGATCCGCTCACCGATCTCGGCATGGTCAGCGTGTACTGGGGCGAGGCGGGCGAGATCATGTGGCGGAATCGGGCGCCGCAGCCCCATCGGGTCAATCCCGGCTTCCCACCCGGAGAACATCTCCTTGCCCGATACGAGGCCAGCAGTGGCACGTCGATCAGAGCGATCGACGTCTACCGAGTGCTGGCGGTGTTCAAGTTGGCGATCATCACCGAAGGAGCACTTGCTCGCATCAAGGCCACTCGACCCGACGAGGACACGACTCGGACCGAAGCCACCATCGCCGAGTTGGCCGACCTTGCGGTCACGATCGCGAGCGCGTCGTCGATCTCCTCGCTCCGCGG
>CAZMJK010000031.1:2777-9509 GCA_964566555.1 uncultured Bifidobacterium sp.
CGCGGCACCTGAGAGGCCAACCGCTCGCCACTAGTCGACCGGAAACACCTCGGCGAACTCGAGTTGGAGTTCTCGTTTGGCGATCCGCCACCCCTCCGGCAAGCGAACGAAGTCGTCGAGATAGCGGATGTTCATCACGTAGTTCTCGCGCTCATCCGTTGCGACTCCTTCGACGGGGCGGACGTGACACGCCCGGCAATAGGTTTCGCCTTTGGCGCGGTCTCCGTCGAGAACCACGTAATGGTTCCCGACGAGATGCATCGTCACCTCGTATCGCGAGAGCCCCTTGATCGCCTCGGAGATCTCCGCCCGTCCGATGCGTTCCCGCACCGGTTGCGGATTCCCACGGTCGAAGATGCGCAACACGCCGTCGGGAGCGAACAGGCCGGCGAGACCCTCGTTGTCGATCCGGTCGGCGAAGCGCGCGTACTCGTCAACTAGAGCTCGGATCTCGAGGCGGTCCGCGAGTTCACGCAACTGCATCTCGCTCACGGCGCAGCCTGGAACGTCCAGCCCGGAAGCAGACCGAGATCGGAACAGAGTTTGGGGGCGAAGATCCACTTCCCGAGGAACTTGTCGGCGGTCGGATCGGTGGCCAACCACGCCACGACCTTTCCGGTCGCCTCGGCCGGTTCACTGCCGTAGCCCGAGCTGTACTCGTCATCGGGCTTCGCCGCCTTCCGAGCCTCGGTCACGACGTTGCCGGGGTCGACATTGAACGCCCTGATCCCGCGAGATCGGTACTCGGCATTCACTCCACCAGCCACACGACCGAACGCCGCCTTCGACGCCGAGTAGAGGATGCCCCATCCCCCTTCACCCGGAGGCCCGGCGGGGTCGAGACGAGCCGAGCCCGACACCATGTCGATGATCGTTCCCCCTCCGGCCGCGAGCATGTGGGGGATCACCTGCTGGATGAGCAGGATCTGATTCATGAAGTTCCCGGCGAGGAGGTTGGTCATCGATTCGACGGTCAGGTCGGCGATTCGATCGAGCGTCCCCACACCGCGATAGATGGCATTGTTGAACAGCACATCGATGCGCCCCCATTCCTGCATCACCGTCGTCGGAAGCGCAGTCACCGAGTCGACGTCGATCAGATCCATGGGCACGATGAGCGCGCGTTGTCCGCGCTCTTCAACCTCCTGCGCCGTTCGCTCGAGACTGCCGGGCACTGCCAGCGTGACCTCTTCACGAACCGAGTTCGGCTCTGCGACCCCTTCACCCTCGCGAACGGTGCGCGCACTCACGACGACGTCGAATCCGGCTTCGGCAAGGGCGAGCGCACCCGCGCGACCGATACCGCGACTCGCTCCGGTCACAATGGCGACTGGCGAACTTCCCATGACGTCTCCCCGTTGATCACTGACGGAGTCAAGAACCTACCCGACTGTCACCGATCGAGGTTTCGTCTGCTTGGTCGTGCGCACCAGGAGCGGGTCGGCGAGAGCGAGTGCTCGACCTCCGATCGTGAGCGACCGGCCGGCCAGACCCGGATGGTCCATATCGACGAGGTTGGCCATGATGTCGAGAACGAGTTCCATGGTGAAGCCCGTGGACAGAGCGATTCCGAGGAGGAATCGCAGCAGTCGCGGACGGCCGATCAGCCATGCGAACCGACGAGCGGTTTCGAAGAATGGGTCGTACTCCTTGCGCACGAGCGCCTGATAGGAGGCCCATGCCGTTCCGGATTGTGCGAGAAAGCACTCCGATGCGTGTCGACCCGACTCCAAGGCGTAATCGATCCCTTCACCGTTGAAGGGGTTGACCAGCCCCGCCGCATCACCGACGACGACCCAGCCCGGTCCGCCGCGGTGCTCGACATGCATGGGCAACCGCCACGCTTTGGGCCTGGCGACGAACTCGCCCAACCCCCAGGACTCGCGCACCTGTGCGGTGTAGGCATCGAGCATGGTGTTGAGGTTGAGGTCTGAGAAGTTCTTCATGGTCGAGAGCGCTCCAACACCGATGTTCACGATGCCGTTTCCGGCGGGGAACACCCAGCCGTACCCGGGGATGAGTGAACCGTCGGGGCCCTCAACCGTGAGACATGCCTCCATGTATCGGTCATCGGCGCGTGTCGAGGGGATGTAGGCCCTGATCGCCAGACCGAAGGGCGAGGACGCCACTCGCGTCGCCCCCACCGCGCGCGCCGCGGCCGAACCGGCGCCCGATGCGATCACCGTGAGATCAGCACGGATCCGTTCCCCGTTGGCGATGACCCCGACGACGCGCGAGTCATCGATCCATGGCTCCGCCGTCGTGTTCTCGCGCAGCGACGCGCCCGATTCGACCGCGGAGTGCATCACCATCGCGTCGAATACTGCGCGCGGGGCCACTGCACCGACCGGTGGAAACGCGCCATCGGGCCACAGGACCTCTCGAACCTTTCGACCCGCCTGCACTCGCAATCCATCGATCCGATGAAATTGGTCGAGGTCAAGACCGAGACGACGGCACTCGACGATGGCTCGAGGCGTCAGTCCGTCGCCGCAGGACTTGTCCCGCCCCTGCGCCGCCTTCTCGAACAGCGCGACCTTCGCCCCGCCACGGGCCGCCCACGCTGCCGCCGATGAGCCGGCCGGTCCGGCACCGATGACGGCGACATCAACCTGTTCCATCTCGCGATTGTCTCGCGTCAACGGCCTGAAGGTCGCATCGGGTCAGGACTCGTCGAGAGAGAGCACGGAATCGGCGGGATGCACGGGTCGAGCACCCAGGACCGTGAGGACATCGTCGACGTGATCGACCCGGATGATGATGTCACGATGCTCGGCCTTGACGAATCCGGCGGAGACGGCGCCGTCGAGGAAGGAAAGCAGCGACTCCCAGTAGCCGTCGGTATCGAGAACGGCCACCGGTTTGGCATGGATGCCCAATTGCGCCCATGTGGCGATCTCGGCCAGTTCCTCGAGCGTTCCCAAGCCGCCCGGCATGGCCAGGAACGCATCGGACTCGAGGGCCATCCGCGCCTTTCGCTCGTGCATCGATGCGACCTCGACCAACTCGGTCAGACCCCGATGTCCGATCTCGGTGGTGAACAGTCCTCTCGGGATCACCCCGAGCACCTCACCCCCATGAGCGAGCACCGAATCGGCGATCGCCCCCATCAACCCCACCGAACCGCCGCCGTACACGAGTCGCACCCCGGCATCGGCCATCTGCCGGCCCAATTCGACGGCCGTCTCCCGGTAGCGAGGATCGTTGCCGTTCTTCGATCCGCAGTAGACACAGAGCGAGCGCAGTGCAGTCACTCCCCGAGCCTACGGGGCCATGGAGGACGCGAAACGGGCGCCGACGACGTCGACGCCCGAATGAGCTCGGGGGGGAGGACTCGAACCCCCAACAAATGGACCAGAACCACCCGTGTTACCAATTACACCACCCCCGAAGGGCGAGGAAACGTTACCGGCTGAAGCAGGTCGGGCACCAAACCACCCCTGCTGCGAGGCGATCGCTCACCGCCACGCGGCCAGGCGCCGGTAGCCGATGATGCGGCCGATGGCCACCGCTCCGGTCTCGCGGACGTAGTCACCGAACGTCGACCGCCCACCGGTCGGTGAGACGTGCGCAGCGATTCCGACCTCGCTGGCGATGGCCTCGGATCGATAGGCGTGATACGGGTCGGTCACGATCACCGCCGTGTCGGCCAGACCCGCCGTCTGCATGATGAACGCCGACGAGGAGAGCTCCTCGAAACTGTTCGTGCCGTCGACCTCGATCTTGATGGCCGACTCGGGGAGGCCCCGAGACCGCAGGTATTCGAAACTGACGAGTCCCTGCGTCTCCTTATCGCCTACTTGCTTCCCACCGGCAACGATGACGACCGGAGCGACCCCCTTCTGGAAGAGTTCGACCGCGTGGTCGAGTCGCCCCTTGAGGACCGGCGATGGCGAACCGTTCCATTGCGCGGCACCCATCACGATGATCGCCGCCGCCGGGGCGGTGTCGTTCTGCCGCGAGGCCCACCACACCTGGGTGAAGGTGACGCTGATATAGAGGACGGTGACTGCGAGCAGCCCGAGGACGATGCGGATCGCCCAACGCAGTCCGAAGAACATGTCAGGCCTTCAGTCGAGCCTTCGCTGCCGTCAATCGACGACGGGTCTCGTCGCGGCCGATCACCTCGAGGGATTCGAACAGCGGTGGCCCGACGCTTCGCCCGGTGACGGCGACGCGAACCGGCGCCTGGACCTTGCCCTTCGAGACCTCATGTTGTTCTGCGTAGGAGAACAACGCGACTTCGATCGACGCGGCGTTCCATTCGCACTCACTGAACTGATCGAGCGCGTGGTCGAGCACGGAAGCAGCGAGATCGGCGCCCTTCACCATGACCTTCGCCCAGGACTCATCATCGACCTCCGGATCGGGAAGGAAGATGAAATCGACGTACCCCGGCACCTCCGACAGGAGTTTCACCCGTTCCTGGACGAGCGGTGCGAGCACCTCGAAGGTAGAGACGTCGAAACGCTCGGGTGCCCACGGAGTGTCCTCGTAGAGCCAGCGCGTCGATCGATTCACGAATTGCGAGATGGAAAGATCGCGGATGTATTCGCCATTGAAATGCTGCAGCTTCTTCACGTCGAAGAAGGCACCCGCCTTGTTCACATCGGTGATGCGGAACAGGTTGACGATCTCGGCGAGCGGTCGGATCTCGATCCCGTCGGGAGGTCCCCACCCCAACGTTGCGAGGTAGTTCACCATCGCCTCCGAGAGATACCCGCGATCGATGTAGTCACCGACCGAGACGTCGTCGCGGCGCTTCGAGAGTTTCTGGCGCTTCTCGTTCACAATCAGCGGCAGATGGGCGAAGATCAACTCGCCGGGTGTCTTCAGCGCGTCGCGGATGAGCAACACCTTCGGGGTCACATTGATGAGATCCTCACCCCGGATGACGTGGGTGATGCCTTGATCGGCGTCGTCCACCGCGTTGGCGAGGTGAAACATCGGCGTTCCGTTCGATCGCAGGATCACGAAATCCTCGAGCACCGCGTTCTCGAAACTCACCGTCCCCCGGATCAGATCATCGAACGCGGTCACGCCCGTCTCGGGGACGCGGAAGCGGACGACGTGGCCTGCGCCCGACCCCAACCCGCGATCCCGACAGAACCCGTCGTATCCGGGCGTACCGCCACGGGCCTCGGCCCGAGCCTTGACCTCGTCGGGGGTGCACGAGCACCAATAGGCGGAACCGTTCGTGAGCAGGGTCTCCACCGCGGCGAGATGCATCGCGCCCCGCTCCGACTGGTGCACCGGGGTGCCGTCCCAATCGAGTCCGAGCCATTCGAGGGCGCGGAAGATGATGTCGATGAGTTCCGGGCGAGAGCGCTCGGCGTCGGTGTCTTCGATGCGGAGGACGAACTCCCCACCCTGCTGGCGGGCGAACAGCCAGTTGAACAGCGCCGTCCGAGCCCCACCGATATGGAGATACCCGGTGGGCGACGGTGCGAATCGGACTCGGGCGACTGGGGAGCTCACAGGCTCGATGGTACCGTCAGGCCTCGCTACCGTCGGTCGGGGCACCGCCCCCACCGGCGTTCACGTTCGTACGTCTCGGAGCCATTGATGGATCTCACCCCCCGCCTGCTTCGTCGCCTGCGACCGATCGCCGCTGTCGCGATCGCTCTCGCACTGACCCTCGGGGTCTCCTCCTGCTCGTCGAAGAAGGACGAATCGCAGCGAGAGGCCGCCGCCGAGGAGACGACCACCACGACGATCGCGACGCCGTATCAAACCACTTACGCCACTGCGAAGGGCACCAAGCTGACGGTGCTCGCCGACCTCCCGAAGACCGTCGTCACGAATCCCTCGTCGAGTTCCTCGACGTCATCGACGACGATCGCCAAGACCAACGTGGCCGCCATTCCCCGCGTGGGGCTGAACTCGGCTGCAGTGAAGAAGACTCCTGATGGCTACGTGTTCGACAACCCGACCTATCACAAGAATCCGCTCGTGGTCGTCGTCCTCGAGAACCAGGGCGATTGGATGAAGGTCCTCATCACCGCCCGACCCAACCACACCACCGGTTGGATCAAGGCCGAGGATGTGACGATCGCCGCCACCGATTACCGCATGGAACTCGATCTGTCGACCTATCACCTCAAGGTGTTCAAGGGTCCCGATCTCTTCGTCGAGACCGACGTGGCGATCGGCAAGGACTCGACCCCGACTCCGACTGGACGATTCTTCGTGACCGAGAAGATCAAGAATCAGACCGATACCGGTGTCTATGGCGCATGGACGATGCCCATCAACGGCTACAGCGAGGTCCTCGACCTCTTCGACAACGGTCTGCCGCAGATCGCCTTCCACGGCACGAACCAGCCCGAACTCATCGGCTCGAAGGCGTCCAACGGCTGCGTCCGCATTCCCAATGACGCGGTGACCAAGATCGCCAACGCCATCCCGGCGGGAACACCGATCGACATCTTCCCCACCACCCCGGCCTCATGGCCGGCGAAGACCAGCGGATCGGGCGCAGGTTCGAGTTCCACGATCCGACCCTGACTCGGGGATCACGCTCGCCGGGAGTCTCTTCAGGCGTGAGCGTCGTGTGACTGACCCGCACGGGCATCGTTGGCCATCGCAATGATGCGCGAGGGCTCGTTGCGCACAAGAGCGGCGACCGCCGCGGGATCGAGTCGTAGCACTTCTTCGGGCACCGCGTCGACGATCGCGCGTCTCTCCATGTAGTGGTGCGAACTCGCGACGGCGGCGAAGACCTGTGCCCGG
>CAZMJK010000031.1:9519-12421 GCA_964566555.1 uncultured Bifidobacterium sp.
ACTCCTCACCCCGTAAGCGATACGCCCCTCGCGCGATCAGCTCCTGGCGGCGACGACCTGCGCCCGGATCGACACGAGATCCGACGGGGCCTCTCCGAGGTAGCCCCAGAGGGTGAGGGCCACGGTGATGTCGTGGATGGCGGGAGCCCGACCGAAAAGGGCCGACCGGCGCATGGCGATGGCCACACACCCGGCGAGGGCATCATCCTCCGATTCGTTCGGCGTGAGGACGAGACGACCCTGCACCTGCCGCGCCAGTTTGAGCGCGAAACCCTGGTCGGGTCCGGGATCACCCAAACGCGGTCCGAGCGGTTGGCGTCCGGCGATCTCCGCAGGCCGGTCGGCCATCCATGACTCGGGTCGCCACGGCGGGGACTGGTACACCCGGGCGGAATCGTCAACGGGGGCGGGGACGTAATCAGGAGCAGCCATCGGTTGTGAATCTATCCGGCGAGATCGTCGGCGTGGACCAAACCGAATTGGATGGAATCCATGAGCGCCTGCCACGACGCCTCGATGACGTTGCTGTCCACCCCGACAGTGGTCCAGACACGGTCGCCGTTCGTGGAATCGATCAGCACCCGCACAACCGCTCCGGTGGCGGCGCCGCCGTCCACCACTCGCACCTTGAAATCGGTGAGGTGGATTCGCTCGAGCGCGGGGAAGCGACCATTCAATGCCCGTCTCACCGCTGCGTCGAGGGCATTGACAGGACCGTTGCCCTCCCCGACCGCGACGACGCGTTCTCCGTCGATCCACAGCTTGACGGTGGCTTCGGTCGTCACCTCGAGTCCACCATCGGGCAGCGCGGGTCCTTCACGGTGGAAACTCGAAACCCGATACTCCTCCACTTCGAAGAAGTCCTGCTCCCATCCAGTGGCTCGGCGCATACGGAGTTCGAGCGACGCATCCGCCGATTCGAACAACCACCCCTCGGCTTCGAGTTGTTTGAGTTCTTCGGAGAGCGCCGCCACCGACGGATCGTCGAGTTCCACACCGAACTCGTCGGCCTTCATCGCCATGCCGGCGCGTCCGCCGAGATCGGAGACGAGGACCCGGGTGTGATTGCCCACGATCGCGGGATCGATGTGTTCATAGGTCGCCCCACCCGCACGACCGAGGGCCGACGTGTGGAGTCCACCCTTATGAGCGAAGGCCGATGCTCCGACGAACGGGTCGGCCGGATGCGGCGGGAGGTTCACCAGCTCCGCGACGCGGTGACTCACCACCGTGAGTCGGTCGAGATGTCCTTCCGGAAGGGTCGCCACGCCCAACTTGAGTGTGAGATCGGGAATGACCGTCATGAGATTGGCGTTGCCCGTGCGTTCGCCGTAGCCGTTGACCGTGCCCTGCACCTGCGTGGCACCTCCGACAACAGCGGCGATCGAGTTGGCCACCGCACACCCCGAGTCGTTCTGCGTGTGGATGCCGACCCCCGTCGCGCCGCCCACGAACGAGACCACCGACGAAACGATGTGCTGCACCTCGTGAGGCAACGAGCCTCCGTTCGTGTCGCACAGCACGACACAGTCGGCTCCATTGACCATCGCTGCCTCGAGTACACGCAACGCATACTCGGGGTTCGCCTTGTACCCGTCGAAGAAATGCTCAGCGTCGAAGAAGACTCGCAGTCCTTCGGACTTCAGGAATGCCACCGACTCGGCCACCATCGCGACGCCCTCATCCAAGGTGGTGCGCAGCGCTTCGGTGACGTGGCAGTCCCACCTCTTTCCGACGATGCCCACCGTCGACGTACCGGCCCCGACGAGGGCGGCGAGCGTCGGATCAACATCGACCTTTCCGGCCGGTCGGCGAGTCGACCCGAACGCCACCAGCTCCGCGTTCGTGAGTTGCAGTTCCAGCGGTGCGCGTTGGAAGAACTCCTCGTCCTTCGGATTGGCCTGCGGGTACCCGCCTTCGATCCAGCGCACGCCGAGCCAATCGAGTTGTTCGGCGACTCGGAGTTTGTCGTCGACCGTCAGCGAGATGCCCTCGAACTGCGCCCCATCACGCAGTGTCGTATCGAAGATCTCGACCGAAGACGGAAGCTGCGGGAGCGCAGGACGAGCGGGGTGGTCAGTGGACATACTCCAACCACTCCTCGTAACGGGGGACGTGACCGCGAACCACACGTCCGTATTCGGCCGCGATCGCCGACGTCATCGGTCCCGGACACGGAACCGGTCGATCGTCGACCGCATTCACCGCCGACACCTCTGCAGCGGTGCCGCACAGGAAAATCTCTTCCGAGACGTAGAGATCTGATCGCGTGAGGTAATCCACGCGGAACTCGTACCCGAGATCACGACCGATGGTCATCACGCTGTCCTGTGTGATTCCCTCGAGCGCGCCGGCAGCGATCGGCGGGGTGACGAGGACGCCGTCGCGGGCGACGAAGATGTTCTCACCGGTGCATTCGCTCACAAAACCTTGTGGGTTCAACATGATCGCCTCGTCGTACCCACCTCGAAGGGCTTCCACCTTCGCCAGCGAGGAGTTGACGTAATTGCCGGTGGTCTTGGCCGCCGGGGGCATCGTGTTGTGATCGTGACGGGTCCAGGAGGAGATCTTGGTCGAGATGCCCTTGGTGAGCGCGTCCTCGCCGAGGTAGGCGCCCCACGGCCAACAGGCGATCGCCACATCGACCGAGCAGGGAAGGGTGTTGAGCCCCATCTCGCCGTAGCCGTAATAGGCGATGGGCCTGATGTAGGCCGACGGAAGTCCCGATGCCTTCACGACATCCTTGGTGGCCTGGACCAACTCGTCGACCGAGAAGGGCATGTCCATTCCGAGGATCTTGGCGGAGTTGTGCAGACGTTCGATGTGCTCGGTGAGTCGGAACACGGCTGGACCCTTGGGCGTCTCGTAGGCGCGGACTCCTTCGAACACCCCCATCCCGTAA
>CAZMJK010000031.1:12431-12868 GCA_964566555.1 uncultured Bifidobacterium sp.
CCAGTCGACGAGCTGACCGTTCATCCAGATCTTGTGGGTGGGTGTGATGGGCATTGCGTTGCCTCTCAGAGACGGGCGACGACGAGGTCGCCGACTTCGGTCGTGGAACCAGTGAGCGTTGCGGTGTCGGAGCACGCAGTGCGAATCGCCGTCGCGGCAGCAGACTCACCGAGGAAATCGAGCATCATCGCCGCCGACAGGATCGCGGCGACGGGGTTGGCCTTGTTCTGGCCGGCGATGTCGGGAGCCGAACCGTGGACGGGTTCGAACATCGAAGGGCTCGTGCGATCGGGATTGAGATTCCCCGAGGAGGCGAACCCGATCCCGCCCGAGACCGCGCCTCCGAGATCGGTGAGGATGTCGCCGAAGAGGTTGTCGGTGACGATCACGTCATAGCGATGCGGGTCTTCGACGAAGTAGATGCAGGCCGCATCGAC